>NZ_JBVJCD010000013.1:75848-124790 GCF_055588985.1 Streptomyces sp. NPDC041970 | reverse complement strand
GAGAATGCGGCTTACGGTCACGGAGGAGAACAAGGGAAACGAAGGCGTGGGGCCGGGCGGGGACGGGGAGGGGGGCGCGGGGCGGGGGGGGGCACAAAAAGAGGGAGGGGGGGTTTCCCCCTCCGGGGTTCCCCCCCACTTCGCCTTCTCCGTTTCCATGGACGGGCGGGACGGCACGCCTCCACGGAAGCGGGATCGGGATCGGGAAGAGCACACGCAGGTCCGCGCCCTTCACGGCAGGGGCTGCATATCCGGACCCAGCTTCTCAGGCAGGCCCCCGTCGTCCTCGCACTCCAGCTCCTTCGCCACGGCGACGAAAGCGATTATGGAGCTCATGTTGGCCGCCAAGTTTTCCACGGTCATCCCGCGATCCGGGGCCATGCCCAATCCTCCGTAAATACGCAGGGGGGCGATCCCTGGGACCTTCCAACTGCGGACTGACGCGTTCGAAGCGCAGAGTGGCCGCCTGTGGGCGCGCCTCCGCCTTCCTACCCAACGAGAGCGACCTCTGACCCTCACGATTATTCAGTTTTCCGACATCACCAGGAGCGTGCATACGAAATTGCATGTTCGTATCGTCGCGGAGACTTTTTTCCTCTACGGACAGCTCACAGAGAACCTCGCCCCAGGGCCAACTACGGCTCGACGCATAGCCCTTCTTGAGATCCTCGACCACCGCATCCATACCGCGCTCACGAAGCCGCACGAAGGAACTCGCCCCGGTCACCTCCCGTAGCAACTCCTCCCCACGGCCGGCGGACACCCCATCACACACCTCCGCCGCGTCCACGAAGGGAGACTGGAACTCCGGGCCCGATCCGCAGGCTGTCGCACTGACTCCGAGAGCGACCACCGCAGCCGCCGCGCCAGCGCCTTACACCCTGGAAACTTCCACACGCTCACCCCGCCACCCACGCGCCTTCGACCGAACCCGCCCACGGGTTCCGCCGCCACCCTTCATCGCCTACGACTGGGTTCGACTTTCGGCAGAGGCTGCAAATCCGGACCCAGCTGTTCAGGCAGACCAGCGTTGCCCTCACACTCCATCTCCTTCGCCACGGCGAGGGAGGCGATATGGAGAACTCTCATATTGGCCACCAAGTTCTCCACGGCCGCACCCCGATCCAGGGCCTTACCCAATCCTCCGAAAATGCGCAGGGGACGATCCTCGGAACCCTCCAACTGCGGAGTGACACACTCGAAGTAAAGACTGGCCGCCTGCGGACGCGCCTCCGCCTCCTCACCCAACGAGAACAACCTCTGCTCCTCTCGACCATTCGGTTTCCCGACATCACTGGGAGCGTACATATAGAACGAGATATCGGTCTTGTCGCGGAGACTTCCGTCCTCTGCATACAGCTTGCAGAGATCCTCGCCCCAGGACCAGCTACGGCTCGACGCATAGCCCTTCTTGAGATCCTCGACCACCGCATCCATACCGCCCTCACGAAGCCGCTCGAAGGAACTCGCCCCGGTCACCTCCCGTAGCAACTCCTCCCCACGACCGGCGAACACCCCACCACACACCTCCGCCGCATCCACATAAGGCGACAGCGGCTTTTCATCCGAGCTGCACGCCGACATACCGCCGACACCCAGGACCATGACCACCGCAGCCGCCACTACACGCCTGGATCGCACTTCACACACACGCCTTCCACTTCCGGACTTCAGCGCCTTCATCCCGTCTCCGGCCCGCCGCCCTGCTGGTTCTCGCGATCGTTTCCGGTCGCATAACCCAACCGCATCGACTCCTTCATATCCTGGCGGAATACTGAGTCCTCTTGGGTCGTATGCAGTGCAAGGAAATCGTCCATCGGCGCTTCCGCCATACTCTCGCCGGAACGGTAGATTCTGTTCCGCTCCTCCTGGGTGAGGTCCTCGGCCTTTTCCTTGCTCTTGTCGACCGAGTTGTCCGAGACTTCTCCCACCATCTGACCAATGACCTGCCCCGCAGCACCACCGGCGGTATCAACCGCCAAGGGGATCAGCACAGCGGCAGCACCCACAGCGGCCGTCGCCGGCAGGAAAGCCACGCCTGCCGCGATACCCGCCGCCGCACCGAACTCCACCCAGCCCGCACGCTTGGCCACGGCCTTCTCGTACTCCTCGTGCACCTTCATGTGGTCCGCTTCGACCTGGTCGGCTCGGGACTCGTCGATCATGCCCTGCACCTCGGCACCGACATGCACGGCTGAGCGGGCCGATCCCATGTTGATCTTCCCTTCGGGCCCCACCTGGGCTTCGAGCACACTCCTCGTGTACACCTGTTCCGCAGTGGAGAGAGTGGCGTAGGCGTCCGGATGCTGGCCGAGTGCACTGAGGAAGTGGCGGGTGACACCCCTTCCCACACCTTCTTGTTCATCGAAGGCCACGTGACCCTCCCGCCCTTCAACCGGAGCGAACACGCTGCTGGAAATGCCATTGTCCAATGCCCAGTTGATGTCGTCGATGTACCCGGCGCCCATGATTCCCAGGCTGTCAGCCAACCCTTCCTGCTGCTTGAGCAGTCCGGCGTTCACGCCGTACTTCTCCATGACCTGCCGCATGACCGCGGCGTTGTCGGCATCCCGGACCA
This sequence comes from Streptomyces sp. NPDC041970, assembly GCF_055588985.1. Lineage (NCBI taxonomy): Bacteria > Bacillati > Actinomycetota > Actinomycetes > Kitasatosporales > Streptomycetaceae > Streptomyces > Streptomyces sp. NPDC041970. The sequence continues at coordinate 122,212 of NZ_JBVJCD010000013.1, read as the reverse complement.
CGCCCGCATCGGGGTGACCGGCCGGATAGCCGAGCGCTGCGGCCTCCAGGGCGCGGCCCAGTGCGTCAGGCATGTACTGGAGCGTGGGGGCCAGTTTCTCCGGGTCGTTGGAGTTCATGTCCGGAAACGCTTCCCACGCGCCGTTCCCGAAGAAGTCGAGGTAGTTCTCGACCAGACTGTCGGCCTCGCCCTTGCCGAGATCGGCGGTTGCCCCCGCCTTGACGGTCCCGTCCTCGTTGTACGCGGTCGGGGCCTCGGTGAAGAAGCGCTTAGCGGCGTCCGGGCTGTTTCCCAGCGCCTCCAGCATGGCCGTGGTCGGGTCGTAGCCGGAGCCGTTCTTGCCCGAGGGGTTGAAGGGATGGTCCAGGAAGCCGTTGACCTGTTTGTTGCCGGCGAACCTGTACGGGTCCTTCTGATGCAGTTGCGCCACATGCTCGGCAATGGGGTTCAGGAACCTCGCGTCGTAGTTTCCGTAGCGCATGATGCCACCGAGCAACTGGTACCCGTACGGGCCGCCACTCGTGTCGTACCTCGACAGGGGGATCTGCTCCGTGCCCAGCTTGCGCAGCTCCGGGCCCCAGTGGGCCGAGAACGTCTTGTCGTGCGATGCGGTGGCCAGGTTCAGGCCGAGGTTCTGTTGGAGTGCCTGGACGTCCGCAAGACGTTCCTCGTCGAGCTTCGCGTAGTCGTGCGTGTCCGTGGAGAGCTGACCGAAGAAGGCGAGAGATCTCTCGGGGCCGAGCTTCTCGTAGAACCCCTTCGCGAATTCCGCCGACTTGCCGTTGTCGTGGAGCAGTGCGTTGAGCGCCTGGAGTTCGCGGTGGGTGAGGTCACGCCCCTTGAGTGCGAGGGAGGCGGCGCGAGCGGCTTCTTCCTGGTCCAGGCTCTTGTACTGCGGGCTGCTGAAGTCTTTGCCGTCGGTGACGTTGGCCTCAAGGGCGTGCTTGAGGGCGACGTCGGTGTCGTTGCAGTTGTCGACGATCAGGTCGATCCTCTTCTGCCAACTCTCGACGGCTTCCCTCTGCCGGTGCAGCAACGCCGGATAGCCGGGATCGTGCCGCGCCGCCTCGTCCTTCTCCAGAGGACGCCGAGGCGTGACCCTGCCCCGGGCATCCACGTGGATGCCCGCCTCGTGCCCATCCACGTCCCGAATGCGCACCAGGTCGTCCTTGGCCTTCTTGATGGCCGCGTACGCGTCCTCCAGGATGAGCTTGACGCCCTTGGCCTCCGCCACGGCGTCCTCGAACTCCTTGGCGGTCTTCCCGATGAACCCCCTGGTGACCCCTGCGTTCACCCCCGCCCACTCCGCCTTGTCCGCCTTGACTTTCATACCGTCGACCGCGACCTCGACCAACCGCTCCAACTTGGCGACCATCTCCGCCCAGCTGTCGGCGGCTTCTTTCACCTTGCCGACCGGAGCATCCACGATGTCCTCGTACTTCAGCACTCCCGCTCCCCTGCTGCTTACTTCAGATAGTCGTTGAGCTTGGAGACGCTGAGCAGGTCGCCGGCGATCTGGACATCGTCCTTCTGGTGCGCGGACTTCGTGTAGTTGAGGTGGTTCGATATCTGGGCGCAGGCGTCGAGGAGCGTCTTGAGGTGCGTCTGCCAGCGGTCGTGCACCTTCAACAGCGCGGAGCCGCCGGCGAAGTTGCCGTTGGTGAGCGCGATGGCGGCGTCGAAGGTCGCGGGCCGGGCGTGATCGCCGTCTTCCGACAGCCGCGTCCTCAGCTCGTACGCGTCATGACCGATGGCGCCCAGGTTGTCCTGGTTGACAGCCAGGTCGGCCTGAGCGGGACCCTGCGGGCTTCCTGGGGCGGCAGGAGCGGCATTGAGGCGCGTGCCGACCCGTTGGGCCGATTCTGCGCGAAGTTCCGACCATTCAGCGTCGAACGCCATGACTCCCCCGTACTCGTTCACCCAAGCCTGCGCGAACAAGCGCAGCTCCACCGACCAGCCCTCACGAAGCCCGCGCATGACCGGGTTCCCATAGGGCCACTGTGCAACGCGCCAAGCCTGACGCAGCCTTACCGTAGTCAGCGCCCATGACAGCCCAAGCCCTTCTGGGCTGAATGCGCCATGTAATGGCCAAAGTTCGCATGGCGACCCCGAGCCAGCCGGTGTCGACCGTCAACGCCCCGAGTTGGGGTGCGGCTTCAAGCCGTGGGGCCGCCGTACCCGTGAGGACCGCCGTGCGGCGCGTCGTCCCCAGGGGGTACGGGAGGGGCCGGGTGGGGCGGATACGGCTGCGGGGGCTGCCCGTACGCGTACTGCGGCTGATACATCGGCGGTGCCGGTGGTACGGCGGCAGCCTTCCGACGCCGCGAGCGGGCGATCCCCACGGCCACCACGCCCCCCACCAGAACAGCCGCGCCCACCCCCAGGCCGATCCAGAGAGTGGTGCCGGCGCCCTCGTCGGTCGCTCCGGCGGTCGGTTCGTCACTCCGCTCCGCACCACCGGCCGCCCTGGACGGTGCGGGCGACGCCGCGGCCTCGGCTGCCGCGAGGTCAGGGAGGGGGTACACGTCGGCGGGTCCGGGGTCGCCGGGGGTCTTGAGCGCGATACGGGGGCGGACGATCCCGTAACCGATCCCGTCGGACCTCTTGTCACCGCTGATCGGACCGCCCGCAGTGTTGAGCATGACTCGCAGGACTTGGTTGTTCGTCCACTCCGGGTACTTGGACCAGATGAGGGCCGCCGAGGCGGAGGCGATCGCGGTCGCGTCACTGGTCCCAAAGCTGCGGCATAGCTGGGTCCTTCCAGGACATGCGTGCACGATGTCCACGCCAGGGGCCACAAGATCGACCTGCGGACCGTACTGAGACCACTTGGACCTGCGAAGGTCCCTTCCAACAGACCCCACACCGACAACACCCGGCGTCCCGGACGGGTAGGCGACGGCATTTCCCTTGTCAGCGGAATTCCCTACGGCAGCGAAAACAAGCGCACCCTTTTCCAGGGCATAGCGCACAGCCGCGCCGAGTTCACCCGACCCGAACAAATTCGCTTGCGAAATACTCACGACTTTGGCGCCGTGATCCACAGCGAAGCGGATTCCTTTAGGAACATCCTCATTGAAACTTTTGCTGCCAGTAGCGCCGTTTACCTTGCCTTCGTCATCTCTCAGTCGGATGGGCATGATCTTAGCTCCGGGAGCCAGGCCAAATGCCCCAGTCCCCCCTCCGGTGTCACCGTTGCCAGCGATGATCCCTGCCATGGCTGTGCCATGGGAACGGTGGTCGACTCGTTCATCGCCGGGAGAGCCCGGTGCCAGGTCCAGCCCCTTCACGATCTGCCCCCGAAGGTCGGGGTGATCAGCGTCTACACCCGAGTCGATGACCGCGACGATCACCCCCTCACCCGTGCTCGTCGCCCACATCTGATCTGCCTTCATGACATCCAGGTGCCACTGCCTCGACCGTACAGATTCGGCAGATGCTGGAGAAGCTGCGGCTACCAGCAGGCCGAGCGCGGTGACCGCGACGGCCGTGCGACGAGCAAGGGCAAGCATGGGTCACCTATGACGCTTTCTCTTTAGTCGACAACCGGAGGAGTAACGCGCCGCCCGCCCCGATGCCACGTTTCCTCGTCTTCCGTCAAGTAATCGGGGCGCTCGCTGCCTTCGTCCCGCCGACTATTTCCGGTGCGCTTCTGCCCCGCCGCACCTCGTCCCGCCATGCCAGCACTGCTCCGCGTCCCGTCGCCTGATGCCGACCCTCGCACAAGGCCCGTACCTCCTGGTGTGAAGGGGCGCGCACCGGTTTGCCCTTGCTGCTGAGGGCGACCACCCACCACGCCACCGGTCTCACCAGCAAGGCGACGTCCACCGATTACGCCGTTCTGCCCAGCACCGGCACCGGCACCGACACCCGGCATGTTTGTCATCGGCGCACGGCCACCGTGAGCGCCTTCACCACCGACCACTGTCCCGCGCGGCAACCCGACCACCGGCCGTCCCGACGCCTGCGGAACGGGACGACCACCGACGATGCCGATGCTGAGCGCCCGGTAGGTGCGCCCGAGCACCCCCTCGACGACGGCGGCGACCGGAGGGGCCTTCGGCCCGGTCAGCGGCGCGGCCAATGGATCGGTCTCGGTCGGAGCGAGGCGCGCGGCATCGGTCCCGTCACGCGGTTCGAGGGCGGTCATGGGCCCCAGAGTAAGGGGCATGATCCGGTTTGGGTCCTGTCGAAGTACGGTCCGGCCCTCAGCCCTTGGTCGTAGGCCCGCCGCTCGCCTCGCGTGAACGCCGTATGGCAGTCGCGTTGCGGCCCGCCCGGAACCCTTGAGCGGCCGGACGACGACCCCTAACGCCGTGGTCAGCAGAAGAACAGAGAAGAACAGACCAGCACGACGCCCGACCGTGTGCCCGAGAGGCTTAGGGCGACCCTTCCATGACTTGCCTAACTCGCCTTAGAGGTCCTAACAGAAGCCTCAGATGATGTGACTGTCGGCTTGGTTGTTCGTTGGGCTGTTCGTGGGGAAGAGAGAGTCACGTCCGTGGATCGTCTCGGATGAACTGTGGTCGCTGATAGAGCCGTTGTTGCCTGTTCCTGTGCCGAAGCTGGTGCCCGGCCGACCGAGAGTTCCTGACCGTCAAGCGCTCTGCGGGATCCTGTTCGTGCTGCATACCGGGATCCAGTGGGAGTACCTGCCGCAGGAGCTGGGCTTCGGTTCAGGCATGACGTGCTGGCACCGGCTCGCTGCCTGGAATGAGGCCGGCGTCTGGGACCGGCTCCATCTCGTGCTGCTGGCCAGGCTGCGGGCGGCGAAGCAGCTCGACTGGTCACGGGCGGTGATCGACTCTTCCCACGTCCGGGCAGCTCGGCGCGGCCCAAAAGCGGTCCCAGCCCGGTCGACCGCGCGCGGCCGGGCAGCAAGCACCACATCCTCGTCGACGGCCAGGGCATCCCGCTCGCGGTGTCCCTGACCGGGGGAAACCGCAACGACGTCACCCAGCTGATGCCCCTGCTCGCCAAGATCCCGTCGGCCCCAGGGCTCGTGGGACGTCCCCGTCGACGGCCCGACGTCCTGCTTGGGGACCGCGGCTATGACCACGACAAGTACCGCCGCCTGGTCTGGGCTCAGGGCATCAAACCGGTCATCGCCCGCCGCGGAGTAGCGCACGGTTCCGGCCTCGGGGTCCATCGCTGGGTTGTCGAGCGCACGATCGCCTGGTTCCACGGCTTCCGACGCCTCCGCGTCCGGTGGGAAAGACGCGACGACATCCACGAAGCACTCCTCGGCCTCGCGACCTGCCTCATCACGCACCGCCACGTCCAACGCCTTTGTTAGGACCTCTTAGACCCATTGGGTCTTACAGGTCTGACCTGCTGCTCGCCACCCTTCTTGCAGGCAGGTAGGGATCTTTGTAGGGATCGATGCCGCTGCGCATCGTCGTCGCCCACCGGCAGGTGCAGCTCCCAGCTCTGGGCGAAGGCGTACCCGCCCATCCGCCTGCGGCCCCTTCTGGGATTACCTCGACAATCCCCCTATCAGAACTTCGAACTGGCAATGTCGTTAAATTCAACCCGACGGAAATCATCGAGTTCGAAGTACGGGACGCCGATCATGTAGAAGACTCTCCCCCGGTACCAGGTGCGCTCAAAGAGCATGTTGAATCCGAATGCTTTCCCGGATGAAGCCATATCATTGAACCTGTAAGGTGACCAACTGAACTTTGGCCACGGCACTGTGAATACTCTCGCTCCATCGCCGCCAAAACCGAGATCACGATAAAGGAGTACGGTGCCGGGGAGTCCGTAGCGATGGTACTCCTCAACGCGTGTCCGGTGCTCCTCAGGATCGAAGCTCTCCAGGTCGAGCCGGAGTAGGTCGTCAACCTTGGATCGCGCATGGTGCAGCAGATAGTATTCCACCACTTTATCTGGATCTGGCATTATTTCTTCGTGAACTCTATTCAGTTGCTCTTGGGCTGCCCTCGCTTGAGCACCTATACGTTCGTCTGCCCGAGATGCGAGTTCGATAACCTCATCATGGGACAAGTCGGTGTGGATAACTGGTTCGGAGTCACCGACCTGCATGCCTAGTACGTGACCCCTAGAAGACGCTACGTCCATGACGCCGCCCTTCATCTCGGAACGAACCCCCATCGGCGCACCCGACCGACAGTCGACCACCTGCCAGTAGTAATTATATAAACGGTTAGCGCTCGGCGCGCGCCCAACCATCGACATCTCCACCGCCGACACCACTCCACCATGGCCCCCACCCGCGGCGCGCCCGGTCCGTCGCGCCTCGCGACACGGTCGAAACCGGCTGCGGTACTGGTGGGCTCGCCTATTCAACTGTCGCCAGTCCCTCGTGGGCCCCACCCTGCTGGTGACCGTGTGCGATCGCCAGCCGGTATCGGCTCTAGGCTCCTCCGCACTGCTGTACCGGCAAAACCACATGCAGGGATGGCCCGTTGGGGGCTGGTGGCAGCCCTGCTTCCGGTGGAACATTCGGATGCATGGGGAATAGCGAACGCCGTCAGCCGTGGCCCAGCTTCGTGGCCTTCGCCCATAGCGCCGAAGGCGATGTCGTCGAGGCGTCCCTCACTCCACGAAAGGGCTGGACGTACACCAAGGTCCGCCTGACGACGAACCTGGCCGCGCTCCAAATAGTTCTCGACCGTCTGAAAGCCGGAGAAGGCGTACGCGTAGCGGTTCCTGATCCGCCCACGCCACCCCGCAGACTGACCGAGGGGTGCGTTCGTTCTGCCGTCCGTGCGCCTGCTGGAGCACATCGCGAACCGCGACAACATGGACACCGCCACCAACCCGGCCTCCCGCTGGCTCTTCCCCGGCCGCCGCACGGGCCAGCCGTTCCGCTCCGACCACCTGTCCGTGCTCCTCAACAAGGTCGGTGTCCGGCCGCAGCCGCCCGTGGCGCCGCCATCCGGCAGACCTCGGCGGCGTGCTGCGCGCGGGACCCTGATGGCTTCGCACTGCTCGACGATCACCGGGGTGAGGACCACATTGGTAGCGCCCAGTGCCGCGAAGGCGGCCTCCGAGACCGTGCTGCCCCCCCTGCCCCGATGCCGGCACGCAGGTGACGCATCGACGCGCCGAGGTCGATGCCGCCCCACTCCCCTTCGATCAGGAACTCTTCCTTCAAGAAGGTGAACTTGCCCGCCATGGCATCCCTATCGCTCGGGCGCGCCCCAGACGGGGTGCGTCGAACCGCATGAACGACCGCCTGGTGGGGGCAGGTGCTGTGGGAGCTGTGCGTTCAGTCCAACGAGCGATGCAGGAAACGAATTGTTGAAGTGCGCAGTTGACGGTGCCTGCGGTCGCGCTCGCTTTATCGACCAGTAGTGACGTCGCTTGTCGACGAGCCCCCTGGCCGCCTGATCCAGGTAGCGCACGGCGTAACCCCGCTCATCCGAGTATCTGGCACCGGCCACGTTGCTGTGGCGGCCATCAGACCGCAGACCACCGAAACGGGTAGCGCCGTACCACCAGAGTGACGAATGACAGGCCGACGCCAACACCAACGTCACGCCCGGTGCACACCGGTCCCACAGGCTCCGGCGGGACCGACTCCTTCCAGTGCACACTCAGGACGTGAGATCCAGAACGCGGACCTGCTCACCGGCCCACCGGCCCGGCTCAGTGGTCGCCACGATCGCCCCGTCCGGCCGGTCAGGAATGGGCTGCGCCGCGTACCGGCTGTGGGCAGCCGCCCCGGTCTCCTCCCGAGCCACGGCCAACCCCGCGGAAAGGTCCAGATCCAGGACTGTGATGCCAGGCAGAGAAGCCAGGTGCTCCGCCGTACCGGGCCGCGCACGATCGGCTTCGACGAGCGCGCACGCCGGGACATAAAGGGACCAGCCGGGCTGCGCGTGAGCGCGGTGGATGAGCCGGGAGGCCAGGACGTTGCCCTGTTCTGCCGCAGCCATGGCCGTGTCATCCAGGACGATGTGCATGGCGTCGCTCACCGGCCGGTCACCTGCGCCAGGCGACGGTCCAGCTCGAGGTCCAGGTCGTCCTGCTCCGAGGGAGACGGCGCGTAGCCGCTCCACTCCTTCAGCGCCGCAAGGGCCTTCTCCGCACGCTCCGCTGGCGTCAGCAGCGTCTCGGCCAACCGTGCCAGATAGGCGCGCAGCGACAGACCCTCCGCAGCCGCGATCGCGGCCAGCCGGTCCTTGGCCTCTTCGGGGATACGGACATTGGCGTCAGACATCATCGTGCTCCTTCCCATCCGCCTAGGGTGCGGGTACGTACCCGTACCCGTCTCGGTTTTGCCTTCCGAGCCGGGTGGCTCTGGACGCGAGAGCGACAGCGTTCTCCAAGTCACCCGGTCGGTGGAGATCCCGAAGCCGTGGGCCTCCTGGTTATTCACCCGCCGGCCCGGTTGCCGGTGATCGAGCGCATCTTCCACGCCGCCGACGACGTTCTGCGGCACACCGTCACCGTCGACGCGCGGTGTGAGCGGCGGGTTGTCAGGTGACCTGAGCTCCGTAGCGGCGGACCAGCTCCTCCAACAGGGAGCGGGCTGTTGGATGTCGGGAGTGTGGTGCGGTGGTCGCACGGCTACGCCGTTGGACCTCCGGCGTACAGGGTGGCCAGCAGCGGTATAAGCCCTCTCGTTCCCTGTTCGTGCTCAGTCCTGAGGGTCGCTCCGAAATGCGAGTAGCTGGTGACCGCTCACTTCTCGTTGTGCAGCCCACCCTGGTAGAGCTGCTCCATGGGTTTTCCGTAGCCGTCGAGAACGATGAATCGCACGGGAAGGCTCGGGTCAGTCTCATGCATCCATCGAGGCCAGGGCTCGCTGGTCACGGTTTCGTAGGCCTGGTCGGTCTGCCAAGGGGCGCCAGGGTTCTTTTTGTATCCCGGGGCGTGAGAAGGGGAGGCGAAGCGCTTGTGCTCTGTCACGAATAGGGGCTCGACTGCAACTCGAGTTACACCGGTTCGATTCCGGTCACGGTCTCCACAGCAGCGCAGTGATGGGGCCGCCCCCGCGACGGGGCGGCCCCATCACTGCGTACGCGGACGGCCGAAGACGACGCGGGCGCCCCACCAGGCTCTCCGGCTCCCGCACTCCTTCACGGCACGTCACGCCACGGGCCGCAGACTCGGATCGATCTTCTCGGGCAGCCCACCGTCGTTCCTGCACTCCAACTCTTTCGCCACGGCGAGGGATGCGGCGTGCAGAACGGTCAGATTCTCGACGAGGCGCGGGAGAGCGGGACCTCGATCCCGGGCTCTGACCAGCCCCCCATAGATTCGGAGGGGACGCTCACGCGACCCCTCGACCTGCGGGCTCTCGCATTCGAAGTAGAGATCGACCGAGCGGGGAAAAGCCGCGGCCCCTTCCCCCACCGGGAAAAGGCGCGCATCCTCGCGGTCTCGTCCGCCTCCCACATCCTGGGGTGCGTACGTGTGGTAGACGATCGTCGTCCCGTCGTAGCGCCCGACACCCTTGACCGGGATCTCGCACAACTCCTCGCGTACACCCCGGCTGCGCTCCGACGTATAACTCTTCTTCAGATTGTCGATCACCCTCTGCATACCGACCGCGGGGTGGCGAACGAAGGTCGTCCCGCCCCCTACGGCCTCCACGGCCTTCTCCGCCCGGCCTGCGAAAACCCCGCCACAGACCTCGGCTGCCCTCACCAAGGGGGACAGAGGCTGCATTCCCGGATCGATCTCCTCGGGCAGCCCGCCGTTGTCCTTGCACTCCAGTTCCTTCGCCACGGCGAGGGATGAGGCGTGCAGAACGGTCAGATTCTCGACGAGATGCGGGAGGGCAGGACCTCGATCCCGAGCCCTGCTCAATCCTCCATGGACGCGGAGGGGACGCTCACGCGATCCATCGATCTGCGGGCTGACGCATTCGAAATAGAGGCCGGCCCCGTACTGAAGCGCCACCGCTTCCTTTGCCACCGGGAACAAGCGCGTACCCTCCGGGTTCCGCGGGTCTCCCACATCCCGGGGAGCGTACATGTGATAGGCGATTGTCGTCTCGTCGCGGCTCCCAGCGCCCTCCGCCGACGGTTCGCACAGCACCTCGCGCCCACCCCAGCTGCGCCCCGATGCGTAGCTCTTCTTGAGGGCGTCGACGACCCTCTGCATACCGCCTTCGGGATAGCGGTCGAAGGTCGTTCCACCCCCCACGGCTTCCACCGCCTTCTCCGCCCGACCGGCGAAGACCCCGCCACAGACCTCGGCCGAGCCCACATCAGGAGACTTGGGCTGCGGGTCCGATCCGCAGGCCGTGGCACTGACACCGAGAGCCACCACCGCAACCGCCGCTGCCAGCGCGCTCCTGTACCGCGCCACGCCTACGCCCTTCAGCCCACCGACCCCACAGAACATCACCCGGCCTCCGGGGCTGCGCCCTGCTGGTTCTCACGGTCGTTGCCCGCCGCGTATCCGATCAGCATGGATTCCGCCAGGTCCTGATGGAAATCAGAGTCCACTTTCACACCATGGCGTTGGAGAAACCCCTCCATCGGCGCTTCCGCCATGGACTCCCCCGACCGGTAGATTTCCCTCGATTCCTCCTCGATGAGATCCTCGACCTTCTCCTTGTTCTTGTCGGCGGAGCTTGCCGAGATATCTCCCACGACTTGGCCGATAACCTGCTCTGCAGCAGCGCCGGCCGTATCGGTGGCGACGGGAATGAGTACGGCGGCTGCCCCCACTGCGGCCGTCGCAGGCAGAAAGGCGACACCGGCCGCGATGCCTGCGACCGCGCCGAACTCGACCCAACCCGCCCGCTCGGCCACAGCCTTCTCGTAATCCTCGTGCGCTTTCATATGATGCGCCTCGACCTGATCGGCCCGAGACTGATCAAGCATCCCCTGCACCTGGGCTCCGATCTCCACCGCCCGCCTGGCCGACCCCGTGTCGATTCGCCCATCCGATCCCACCTGTGCTTCCAGTACGCTTCTCGTATACACCTGCTCAGCCGCAGAAAGAGTGGCGTAGGCGCCAGGATGCTGGCCGAGTGCACTGAGGAAATGGCGGGCGATGCTCCTTTCCTCCTCCCCATCGCCACGGAACCGAATGCGCCCGGTGTCATCCTGTGCCGGAGCGAAGATGCTGTCGGTCTCACCTCTCGCCAAGGCCCAGTTGATGTCATCGATGTACCCAGCACCCATGACTCCGAGGCTATCGGCCAACCCTTCCTGCTGCTTGAGAAGCCCGGCATTCATGCCGTATTTCTCCATGACTTGCCGCATGATCTCCGCGTTCTCGGCGTCCCGCTGCACAGTTGAGTCCGGGTGGCCCGCAGGATAACCGAGCGTGGCCGCCTCCAAGGCGCTCCCCAGCGCATCCGGCATGTACTGAAGCACGAGGCGGGCCGTGTCCGGGTCGGTGGTGTTCGTGTCGGGGAAAGACTCCCACTCTTCGCTTCCGAAAAAATCGAGATAACTTGTGATGGTTTTTCCGCGCTCATCCACGGACCCGTCCTCGTTGTAAGCGGTCGGGCCGTCCGTGAAGAAGCGTTTGGCGGCGTCCGGGCTGTTCCCGAGCGCTTCCAGCATGGAAATGACCGGGTCATAACCGGATCCGTTCTTTCCCGAAGGGTTGAACGGGTCTCCGGAAAAGCTGTTGACCCGCTTGTTGTAGCCGAACATATACGGGTCTTTCTGATGCAGCTGCGTCACATGCTCGGCTATCGGGGTGAGGAATCCAGCGTCGTAGTTCCCGTACCGCATGATGCCGCCGAGCAGTTGGTAGCCGTACGGACCGCCGGTGTTGTCGTACCTGGACAGGGGAAGGTGCTGTGTGCCGAGCCTGCGCAGCTCCGGCCCCCACTCCGCCGAGAACGCCTTGTCGTGTGACGCGGTGGCCAGGTTCAGACCGAGATGACGCTGGAGCGCTTGGACGTCACCCAGACGCTCCTTGTCCACCTTGCCGTAGGGGTGCGTGTCCCCGGCCAACTGGCCGAAGAGGGTGAGCGCTTTCTCGGGGCCAAGTCTTTCGTAGAAACCCTTGGCGAACTGTGGCGAGTGGGAGTTGTCACGCAACAATTCGTTGAGCGCCTGGAGCTCGACGTGCGAAAGGTCCCACCCCTTGGCTGCCAGGCCGGCGGCGCGGTTGGCTTCTTCTTGGTCCAGGTTCGTGTATTTCGGACTGGTGAAGTCCTTGCCGTCGGTGACGTTGGTTTCGAGCGCGTTCTTCAGGGCGACGTCACTGTCGTTGCAGTTGTCGACGATCAGGTCGATCTTCCTCTGCCAGCTCTCGACGGCTTCGTTCTCCCTACGCAGCAGCTCTGGGTAGTCAGGATCGTGCCGCAACGCCGAGCCGTGCTCCTCCAGTGGCTTCCGCGGCGTCACCTTGCCCTTGGCGTCCACGTGGATGCCCGCTTCACGCCCTTCGACGTCCCGGATGCTCACCAGCCCGTCCTTGGCCTGCTTGAAGGCCGCGTAGGCATCCGCCAGGACGAGTTTGACACCCTTGGCCTCGGCGACCGCGTCCTGGAACTCCTTCGTGGTCTTTCCGATGAACCCTTTGGTGACGCCCGCGTTAACGCCTTCCCACTCGGCCTTGTCCGCCTTGGCCTTCATGCCGTCATGGGCCTCCCGGGCCAGGCGTTCCAGCTTGGCGACCATCTCCGACCAATCGTCGGCAGCCTCTTTCAGCTTGCCGAGCGGCGCGTCGATGATGTCCTCGTACCTCAGCACGACAACTCCCCCGCGACCTACTTCAGGTACTCGTTCAGTTTCGACACGCTGAGCAGATCACCGGCGATCTGCACGTCGTCCTTGTGGTGCGAAGCCTTGGAGTAGTCCAGGTGGTTCGAAATCTGGGCACACGCGTCGAGGAGGCTCTTGAGGTGTGTCTGCCAGCGATCGTGAACCTTCAGCATGGCCGAACCGCTGGCAAAGTTGCCGTTGGTGAGCGCGATGGCAGCGTCGAAGGTGGCTGGTCGGGCGTGATCACCATCCTTGGACAATTTCGTCCGCAGTTCGTAGGCATCATGCCCGATCGCACCCAAGTTGTCCTCGTTGACGACGAGATCGGGTTGGGCGGGGCCCTGCGGGCCGCCCGGTGCGGCGGGCGTGCCGTTGAGGCGCATATCGACCCGCTGGGCCGATGCGGCACGAAGCTCCGACCATGCTGCGTCGAACGTCATGAAATCCCCGTAGATGTGTAGCAAAGGGCCGACGCGCGCATTCTTCACCCGGCCACCTCTTCCCGGACCCGCGCACGACCGAGCCAGCCCGCAGGGTCACCGTAGTCAACTTCGGTGACGCCCCGAAGCCATTCGGGCTGAATGCGCCACGCTATGGCCGAGGTTGCACGGCAAGTGCCCACCTTCAGACCTGGGCCCACCGTGTTGGTAGCGGCTCGTCACACGGCCTTGGCGAGAGGCCCTGGCCTGGCGTGACTGATGCCATGACGCGGCTGTACGTGATGGCGTAGGAACTCGACCGTGGAGGACGGACGGCGAGTGGTGGTCGCGTCGAGCGGGCCGTTGCTGCCGTCGCGGGCACCCCGCTCAGGGCCATCGTCAACGAGGTTCATGTCAGCGATGTCCAGGCCTCGTTGCGGACAGCGGACCCGCCCTCGCGTAGCTGAGTGACGGCGGCGTCCATGTACCTCGTGTTGCAGAACACGAAGGCGCCGAGGACCGGTCCGAGGGCGCCGATCTGGACCTCTGTGCCGTCCTGGCAGCGCGGCAGAGCTGTCCGGCCCGAGCGTGGAAAGCCTTCCGGGCGAGGGCGTGGCGGCCCCCAGTACGGCGTTCGCGTCCCGGCACGGCGCGAGCCGGAGATACGTGGGGCCGACGCGGAAGAGCCGCCCGTACTTCCGCGTCGATACCGCCGATGACCGGGGTGCAGCCGACGTCGCAATCCGTGGTGGTGGATCAGGGTGCCGTGATTCACCGTCATGATCAGTCGGCTGCCGAGGGGACTGGAACCCTCAGTGAGGGCCGCCGTGCGAGGCGTCGGATTCAGGCGGAACAGGAGAGGCCTGATAGGGCGGATACGGCTGCGGGGGCTGCCCGTACGCGTACTGCGGCTGATACATCGGCGGTGCCGGTGGTACGGCGGCAGCCTTCCGACGCCGCGAGCGGGCGATCCCCACGGCCACCACGCCCCCCACCAGAACAGCCGCGCCCACCCCCAGGCCGATCCAGAGAGTGGTGCCGGCGCCCTCGTCGGTCGCTCCGGCGGTCGGTTCGTCACTCCGCTCCGCACCACCGGCCGCCCTGGACGGTGCGGGCGACGCCGCGGCCTCGGCTGCCGCGAGGTCAGGGAGGGGGTACACGTCGGCGGGTCCGGGGTCGCCGGGGCTCTTGAGCGCGATACGAGGGCGAACGATCCCGTAACCGACGCCGTCCGACCTCTTCTTACCGCTGATAGGACCGCCTGCGGTGTTGAGCATGACCCGCAGGACCTGGTTGTTCGTCCACTCCGGGTACTTGGACCAGATGAGGGCCGCCGAGGCGGAGGCGATCGCGGTTGCGTCACTGGTCCCATAGCTTTCGCATAGCTGGGTTCCCCCCGTACAGGCATGAACGATGTCCACGCCGGGTGCCACGAGATCCACCTGCGGACCGTACTGAGACCACTTGGGCCTCCGGAGATCCCTCCCAACAGACCCGATACCGATAACACCCGGTGTCCCGGACGGGTATTCGACAGCATTTCCCCTGTCACCGGAATTCCCTACAGATGCGAAAACAAGCGCGCCCTCCTCCAGGGCATATCGCACAGCCGCACTGAGTTCGTTAGATCCATACAAGACGCCATAAGAAATATTGATGACTTTGGCGCCATGATCTACGGCAAAGCGAATTCCTTCGGGAGCGTTCCGGTTGAAATTCTTGCTACCAGTGGCACCGTTGACCTTGCCCTCGTCATCTGTCAGTCGGATGGGCATGATCTTGGCTCCGGGAGCCAGACCAAATGCCCCATTCCCTCCTCGGGCCTCACCAGTGCCGGCGATGACCCCGGCCATGGATGTGCCGTGGGAACGGTGGTCGGTCCACTCATCACCGGGAGAATCCGGTGCCAGGTCCAACCCCTTCAGCACCTGCCCTCTTAGGTCCGGGTGGTCAGCGTCAACACCAGAGTCGATGACCGCGACAATCACCCCCTTGCCCGTGCTCGTCGCCCACATCTGGTCTGCTTTCATGACATCCAGGTGCCACTGCGTCGACCGCACAGATTCCGCAGACGCAGGAGAAGCTGCGGCTACCAGCAGGCCGAGCGCAGTAGCTGCTACGGCCGCGCGACGAGCTAGGGCAAGCATGGGTCACCTATGACGCTTTCTCTTTAGTCGACAACCGGAGGAGTAACGCGCCGCCCGCCCCGCTGCCACGTTTCCTCGTCTTCCGTCAAGTAGTCGGGGCGCTCGCTGCCTTCGTCCCGCCGACTATTTCCGGTGCGCTTCTGCCCCGCCGCACCTCGTCCCGCCATGCCAGCACTGCTCCGCGTCCCGTCGCCTGATGCCGACCCTCGCACAAGGCCCGTACCTCCTGGTGTGAAGGCGCGCGCGCCGGTTTGCCCTTGCTGCTGAGGGCGGCCGCCTACTACACCACCGGTCTCACCGGCAAGGCGACGTCCACCGATCACACCGTTCTGACCAGCACCGGCACCGACGCCCGGCATGTTTGTCATCGGCGCACGGCCACCGTGAGCGCCTTCGCCACCGACCACTGTCCCGCGCGGCAACCCGACCACCGGCCGTCCCGACGCCTGCGGAACGGGACGACCACCGACGATGCCGTTGCCAGGCGATCCACGCCCGACCGGGCCGCCGGAGGACCCCACCGACCCCGGCACGGACGGAGTGCGACGCGGGCCACCTACCGCGCGTCCCACCCCGGTGATCGGAGGCGTCGCGGCAGGGCCCTTGTTCACGAGCGATGGAGCGACCCCTGGGACAAACGGAAGACCGGCGTCTGATTTTCCGCCTCCGGACAGGCCGATGGGCGGTGTCGTGGACGGCGCAGTCGGGACGTCCGGCATGGTCGCGACACCGTCGATGCCCATGCTCACTGGACGGACAACTGGCGGTGGCGGTCCCGCAGGACCTACAACCCCTGCCGAACCAAGGCCTCCCAGCGTGTTCCCACCGCTATCGAAAGCCGAGCTCTGTACCTCCCGCACGACCGGTCCGGTACCGACACTCGAAGTGGGCGGGGCGCTGTAGTCCGCGCCTCCGACCTTCTCCCCGGTCTCAGGCGCGATCACCTGCGGCGGCGGCGGGAACTTCGGCCGCTTCAGTTTGTCGAGCTGGGCCACCGACTGGTCGTACGCCTGCGAGAGCTTCCGCATCTCCGCGGCCGCCGCCTCGCGCTCCCCGTTCAGCTTGCGGATCAGCTCCGCGGCGTCCGGGTCGTTCCGCTCGGAGCGGGCGGCCTTCAAGCTCGCGTCCGGGTCGCCCTCGGGGCGGGGGATCGCCGCCTTGGCCAGGGCGATGGCGCTGGCGGCTTCGCTCAGCCGCTGCGACGCGTCCTTGCTGAAGACGCCGAGGCGCAGCGTGGCGTTGGCCAGGTCCGCGCTCCAGGTGCGGAACGACTGCGCCCCATCGCCCTTCCACTGCACGATCTGCGGGCGGACCTTCAGCTCTTCGCCGATCTCCGTGATCGCCGTCGCCGCACTCGCCAGGCGGTCGGCCACGCCCTGGACCACCGCGCTGTTGGCCTGGTCCAGCCACGCGATCATCTGCTTGTGCGACATGCCATCGAACGATGTCGAACCCATCTCACTCCCCCGTCCGTACCGGTGACCGCCGCGTCATGCTCGCCCCGGCCGCCATCACCCGCTCACACCGTCGTCGGTCGGCGCGGGCTGCGGCGTCTCCCCGCCCGTCCCGCCCGGCTTGTTCTCGCCCGGCACCGGGTCGTACACACCGGGGTAGTGCTTCTCCACGCCCGCCTTGATGGCCAGCATCCGCTGGCGGACGTCCTCGTCGAGGTTCGCGTAGCCGTTGTGCGAGGCCAGGACCGCGATGCCCAGGCCCTCGATGGAGTCGGAGAGCAGCTTGGACAGGGTCTCCAGCTCGGTGACGACCTTCTCGTACGACGTGAAGAGCCTGGCCGCCTCCGGCCAGGCCGGGTCGCCGAACTGGTTCGAGCCGATGGAGATCTCCGACAGCTTCCTGGCATCGGCCGGCGACGCCTTCAGCTCCACCAGGATCTCGTCGATGCGGTTGCGGAACTTGGTGAACGACTCCAGCTCGGTGTACAGCTCCGCGAACGTGTTCTGCGCCGCGGCGATGGCGCCCCCGATGAATCCCCCGAAGGGGCCTGGCCCCTCAGAGCCCTCTCCCGTCGCCACAACACCCTCCCCGTTGTCCTGCTGGTACCGCTTCGAGGGTCACTGTAGTCAGCACCGGTGACAGCGTGCACCCTTTGATTGCACGTGCAATGCGTGTCACACCGCGCCCTGGAGCGATAACAAGCCAGTCAGGACTGGGGTGTTGCCACCGCCGCCTGGGGCCTGATGGGCAGTCGGTTCACGGGACGACCGGTTGCCGAACGCACCGCCGAGGCGACGGCCGCCGGGGCGGTGACGACCGGGGCGGCGGAGACGGGCTTGGCGCCGAAGGGGGCCACCACGTCGCGTTCCTCGACCAGTTTGACAATGCGGATGTCCGGGGCGTCCAGGGAGGTCGGCAGGGCGTACCCGGTGAGGTCGGGGTGGCGGATCAGGCCGCGGGCGGTGCGGAGGTTCTCGGTGAGGGCCGCACCGATGCCCTGGGTGATGCCGGCCTCGATACGGGTCGCCAACTGCGCCGGGTTGAGGACGCGGCCGACGTCCTGGGCGACCGCCATCTCGACCACGCGGACGGAGCCGAGCTCGACGTCGACGTCGACCACCGCCCGTACCGCGCAGAACGCGAGGCCGACGAACGCGTCGCCCTGGCCGGACTCGTCCAGGGGCTCCGTGGGGTGGGGCCGGCACTGGGCGGTGGCCCACAGCTCCTTGCCGTCCAGCGCCTCGCCGACCGTCGTGGACAGCACGCCGTCGTACGAGGTGATCTTGCCGTCCGCGATCTGGAGGAGTTCCGTGGACATGCCGAACTTGTGGGCCAGCGGCTGGAGGAGCTGGGTGCGGACCATCTTCGCGGCGCGCTCGACCGCCCCGCCCGAGACCCAGGTGTGGCGGCCGTGCGTCGCCGGGCCGGCCGGGGGCTGGTCGGTGTCGACGGCGGCGACGTGGACCTCCTCGACGCCCAGGGTCTCCTGGACGATCTGGCGGGCCAGGGTGGTGAAGCCCTGGCCGGTCTCCACCGCCGCGCAGATCACCGTGGCGACGCCGTCGTGCACCCGGACCGTGGCCGTGGAGACCTCGTCGGTCCCCTCGGCGCCGAGCATGTGCACCATGCCCACGCCGTAGCCCACGCCCCGGCGCACCGCCGCCGGTTCGCCCGCGCCCTCGGGGCCGCCGGGCAGCAGCCAGTCGTCCTCGGGGACGTCCGCGGGGAGCGGCGGGAGCGGGAAGTCGCGTACGGCGTTGAGGAGTTCGGCCACCGGGGCCGGGCAGGTCACCGTCTGCCCGGTGGGCAGGATGTCGCCGGTGGACAGGACGTTGCGCAGGCGCAGCTCCGCCGGGTCGATGCCCAGCTTGGCGGCCAGCTTGTCCATCTGGCCCTCGTACGCCGCGCAGACCTGCATCGCGCCCTCGCCGCGCACGTGGCCGGAGGGCGGGTTGTTGGTGCGGACGGCCCAGCCCTCGATGAAGGCGTGCGGGACGACGTACGGGCCGCAGGCGAACGCCACGGCGGCGGCCAGCGACTCCGCGGAGGAGTCGGCGTACGCGCCCGCGTCCAGCAGGATCTGGGCCTCCACCTTGACCAGGCGGCCCTCGGCGTCCGCGTGGTGGCGGTAGCGCAGCAGGGTGGGGTGGCGGTGGGTGTGGCCGAGGAAGGACTCCTCGCGGGAGGCGGCCAGCTTGACCGGGCAGCCGGTGCGCAGGGCGAGCAGGCCCAGCGGGATCTGGAAACCGGGGTCCTCGCGGTCGCCGGTGGCGCCGGGCACCCCGGTGACGACGACCTTGACCCGGTCCGGTTCCAGGCCGAAGCAGGCGGCGGCCAGGTCGCGGTCGGTGTGCGGGTCGGTGGAGGCGGTGTAGATCTCGACGCCGCCGTCCGGGCGGGGCACGGCGAGACCGGCCTCCGCGCCGATCGGGGCGGGGTCCTGACGGCCGATGCGGTACAGGCCCTCGACGACGACCTCGCCCGCGGCCTCCGCGTCGCCGTACCGCAGGGGGATGTGCCGGATCAGGTTGCCGTCGGGGTGCAGGGGCTCGGCCGCGAACGCCTTCTCCGGGTCCGTGACCGGCTCCAGCACCTCGTACGCGACGGCGATGGCGGCGGCGGCCAGCCGGGCGGTGTCCGGGTGGTCGGCGGCGACCGCGGCGATGGGCTCGCCGTGGTGGCGGACCAGGTCGGACGCGAAGACCGGGCGGTCCACGACGTGCCGCCCGTAGTTGCTGTCGCCCGGCACGTCCTCGTGGGTGATGACCGCGCGCACGCCGGGCATCTCGGCGGCCGCCGAGGTGTCGATGGACAGGATGCGCGCGTGCGGGTGCGGGGAGCGCAGCACGGCGGCCCACAGCAGGCCCTCGGCCCAGAGGTCCGCCGCGTACGGGAAGGTGCCCTCGGTCTTCGCGCGGGCGTCGGCGGCCGGCAGCGAGGCGCCCAGGCCGAGCCGGGGCTGCTCCTGGCCGGGGCCGCCCGGTCCGCCGCTGGTCGCGTCGATCCTGGGCAGGCTCGTGCTGGTCGCGTTGGCCGCGTCGCCGCTCACGCCGCCTCCTTGTCGTCCGCCCCGCCGGTGTGGCGGCAGGAGATGAGCTGGGGTGTCGCAGGGTGCTGCCGGGCGTGCCTCACAGCGCGTCCCCCTCGTGCGGGTGGGGCTGCTGTACGCCGCCGGCGCCGGGCTCCGCCTGGTGCGGGATGCGCACCTCGTCCTGGGCCGGGGCCGACGTCTCCGCGCTCGCCTCGCGGGCGGCGACGACGTCCGCCACGGCGTCCAGCACGCCCCGGTAGCCGGAGCAGCGGCAGAGGTTGCCGCAGAGGGCCTGCCGGGTCTCCCTCTCGCTGGGGGCGTGGTTGCCCTCCAGCAGGTCGTGGACGGTCATGGCCATGCCGGGGATGCAGAAGCCGCACTGGACGGCTCCGCAGGCGGCGAGGGCGCGTTGGACGTCGGAGGGCCGGCCGTCGACCGCGAGCCCTTCGACCGTGCGCACCTCGCTGCCCGCCGTCGTGACGGCGGGGACGAGGCAGGAGGCGACCAGTCGGCCGTCCACCTGGACGTTGCACGCTCCGCACTCGCCCTGCGAGCAGCCGTCCTTGGCCCCGGCGAGGCCGAGGCGCTCCCGGAGCACGTAGAGCAGCGACTCGCCGATCCAGGCGTCGCTGACCGGGCGGTCCATGCCGTTCACGTGCAGGACGTACGAGGCCGAGGGGTGCTGGCTCGGTACGTCCACGGGGGCGGCGGCCGCCTCCGGAGCGGGTTCCGGGGCGGACTCCGGGGCCGCTTCCGGAACGGTCTCCGGGGGGGCGGGCGCGGCGGCTGCCTCCTGGGCGTCCACCGACTCCGCTGAGACCTCCTCCGCCGCGCGCTCCGGCGTGTCCGGCGTGTCGGGCGTCGGCTCCTCCGCAGCGGGTTCCGGGTGGTCCTCGGCCGTGGGCTCCGGCTCCGCGTCCGCCTCGGGGTCCGGTTCGGGGGCGGGGGTCTCCGCGGCTTCCTCGGGCGCCGGGGCCGGTTCCGCCTCCGGCGTGGCCCAAGGGGCGGGGGCGCCGCCCGGCAGCGTCGCCGGGGGCGTCGTGTCCCCGTACCACTGCGGGTGCGCCGAGGCCAGGTACTCGCCCGAGTCGCCCGGGAGGTCCCCGTCCGCCACCGGGACCGTCCACTCGCCCGTCTGCGCGGGGTGACCCGCGTACGCGACGGGCCCGGTGGGGGCCGCGGGGTCAGCGGGGGCCGTGTGGCCGGTGGGGGCCGTGCGGTCCATGAAGCTTGTGTGGTCGGCGTGGTCCGAGGGATCCGGGAAACGCACGTGGCCCGTGTGGTCGGCGTGGTCCGTCTGGTCCGAGCGCTCCGACTGGTCCGGGAAACTCACGTGCCCCGTGTGGTCGACGGGACCCCTGTGATCAGCGAAACCCACGCCGTCCGTGTGGTCAGCGTGACCTGTGTGGTCAGCGTGACCCGTGTGATCCGCGAAGCCCGCCTCATCCGTGCGGTCGGTGAAGCCCACGCGATCCGCGTGCTCCGCGAGGCCCGCCGGATCCGTGCGGTCGGAGAAGTCCGCGTGGCCCGTGTGGTCGACGTGGCCCGTGTGATCCGCGTGGCCCGCGTGGTCATCGTTCCCCGCGCCGTCCGCGTGCCCCACCCGGTTCGGGCGTTCCGCGAAGCCCGCCTGGTCCCCGTAGCCGGTGTGACCCGCGTGGTCGGCGAAGCCCCCGTGGCCCCCGTGGTCCGTGTAACCCGTGTGCCCGGTGTGGTCCGTGGGCGCCGGCGGGTCGGCCGCGGGCTCGCCGGAGGCGGTCGGTTCCGGCGCGGGCGCCGCCGGGACGTTCGGCGCGGCGCCGAAGGCGTCGGTGTAGTTCCACTGGGCCGTGGAGTGCGACGTGTTCTGGTACGGGCTCGCGTACCCGCCCTGCTGGTTCGGGTCCGGCCAGTGCACCTCGGCGGGGGCCTGGGCGGCGGCCTCCCGGGCGCGCTGCTCGTCCCGCCCGTCGCCCTGCGCCGGGTGGTGCTGCGTCTGGAGCACCCAACTGCCCGTCGCCGCCGGGTCCAGCCCGGCGGCCGGGGTCAGCGGCACGATCATCGGCGGCACGTACCCCTGGCCGGGCGCGGCCAGCGGGATGTTGGCCAGGTCCTCCGGCGGGAGGTGGACGAACGCGGTGGCGTCGACGTCGTAATCACCGCTCTGCGGCGTCGGCTCCCACCCCCCGTACCGCGGGTCGGGTCCGGGGTGGCCCTGTCCGCCCTGCCGCCCCTGCTCGTCGGGGGATTCCTCATTGCTCACGACAGTGCCCTCCCCAGCGCGCGTCGGGCGAGCGCGGCGACGGTGCGCCGCAGGTGGAGTACGGCCGGGGACAGCGGCGGCGCCTCTGTCCCGTCGGCCGCGGGTGCGTTGTCCGGGATGCAGGCCGCGGCGACGTACTCGCCGAAGGCGGCCAGGGCGTCGGGGGCCAGGCCCCGCGCGCCGTCCCAGTCGATCAGCGAGGCGATCCAGTGCTCCGCCTCCAGGGGCCGCAGCGGCATCGGGGCGATCGCGCCGACCGCGCAGCGCACTCCGCGCCGGGCGGGGTCGAGCACGATGGCGACCGACGCGGTGGCGCGGCCGGGGCCGGTTCGGCCGGTGGCCTTGAGGAACACCTGCGGGGCGTGCAGCAGCGGTACGCGGACGAAGCCGATCAGCTCCGCGGGCCCCAGCAGTTCGCGGCCGGCCAGCAGGTGCGAGACGGGGATCTCGCGGCGGGCGCCGCCGGGGCCGGCGATGACCAGCTCGGCCTCCAGCGCGGCCAGCACCGGCAGGGCGTCGCCGGTGGGCGCGGAGGTGGCGATGTTGCCGCCGAGCGTTCCGGCGTTGCGGATCTGGGGCGGGCCCGCGGCGCGTGCGGAGGCGGCGAGGGCGGGGATGAGGGCGGCGAAGTCGGGGCGGCCCATGCGTGCGTGGGTGAGGCCCGCGCCGAGCAGCGCGTGGCCGTCCTGGTAGTGCCAGCCGCGCAGTTCGCTGATCCGACCGAGGCCGACCAGCCCCGAGGGGCGCAGGAGCCCCTTGTTGACGGCCGCCATGAGGTCCGTGCCCCCCGCGACCGGAACGGCCGCGGGCATGGCGTCGAGTGCCGCCACGGCCTCGTCGAGCGAGGCCGGCAGCGTCACCGACTGCGTCGCCTGCGGTGCGTGCGTGCTCAACCCTGCTGCCCCTTCCCGGTCTCCCGGCTGTCCCGCCTGTTGCGCCGTACGGTACGTGTTCACAGCCCGGACGTGGCAACTCTGGCACATCTTCCGAGCGGACCGACGCGAGGGTCCACGAAGGGTGGATGCGTCCCTGACCTGGGGAATGGTCCCGTTTCGCACCTCTTCGACCCTGAGAGTGAATCACCACTCCCCAGCACGGTTCGTACGACTTACGCGGTTCGCCGGGACGCCGTCCGCCGCGGCCCCCGGGGGGGGCCGCGGCGGACGGCGGTTCGGGCGCGGGCTCACACCACCGGCGGCGCTCCCTCGATCGGGCGACCGAGGACGCCGGGGCGGCGCTGCCACGGCAGGGGGCCGCCCGGCGGGCGGTAGTCGACGCCGAGGGCGTCGAGGCGGGCGTAGTGGGCCGTCATCCGGGACGCGAACGCGGTGAAGTCCCGTTCGTCCGGGGCGGGGAGGGCGGACCAGGCGACCTCCGCGAAGGCGGCGAGGCGCGGGAAGACCTGGTAGTCCACGCGGGCCCGGTTCTGCATGACCTCGGTCCAGACGTTGGCCTGCGTGCCCAGGACGTGGCGGGCCGCCTCCTCGGAGAGGCCCGGCGGGACGGGTTCGAAGCGGTAGACGTCCTCCAGGGTGCGGACGTACCCGATGGGCATCGGCTCGTCGGGGCCGCCGTCCTGACGGTGGTCCAGGTACACCTGCTGCTCGGGGCACATCACCACGTCGTGCCCGGCCTCGGCGGCCGCGATGCCGCCCGCGTAACCGCGCCAGGAGGAGACGGCCGCGCCTTCGGGCAGGCCGCCCTCCAGGATCTCGTCCCAGCCGATGAGGCGGCGGCCGCGGGCGGTCAGCCAGGTGTCGAAGTGCCGGATGAACCAGGACTGGAGCCCGTCCTCGTCGCCGAGGCCGAGTTCGGCGATCCGGGCCTGGGCGGCCGGGGACTGCTTCCACTGGTCCTTGGGGCACTCGTCGCCGCCGACGTGGATGAACGGGGAGGTCTCGGCGGGGAAGAGTTCCAGCAGCTCCTCGAAGACGCCTTCGAAGAAGCGCAGGGTGGTGTCGGTGGGGGCCAGTACGTTCGGGTTGATGCCCCAGTTGTCCCAGACGGAGAGGGCGGTGGTGTCGATGACGTCGGTGTTGCCCAGCTCGGGGTAGGCGCTGATGGCCGCCTGCGAGTGGCCGGGAATGTCGATCTCGGGGACGACGCGGATGTGCCGTTCGGCGGCGTGGGCGACGATCTCGCGGATGTCGTCCTGGGTGTAGTAGCCGCCGTGCGGCGTCTCGTCCCACAGCTCGGAGGCCCGGTGGCCGTACTTGGTGCGCGCGCGCCAGGCGCCGACCTCGGTCAGGCGCGGGTAGCGCTTGATCTCGACGCGCCAGCCCTGGTCGTCGGTGAGGTGGAGGTGGAGGACGTTGAGCTTGTGGGCGGCCAGCAGGTCGATGTAGCGCAGGACGTCGTCCTTGGGCAGGAAGTGCCGGGAGACGTCGAGCATGAGGCCGCGCCAGGCGAAGCGCGGCGCGTCCTCGATGTCCACCGCCGGGACGCTCAGGGCGCGCCGCGGGGTGATCGGCGCGCGCCGGAAGGCGTCCGCGCCCAGGAGTTGGCGGAAGGTCTGCGCCCCCCAGAAGAGGCCGGCCGCGCTGCCGCCGCGGATGCGGACGGCGTGCTCGTCGACGGTGAGGCGGTACGCCTCGGGGGCCAGCTCCTCGTCGAGCGTCAGGGCGATGCCGCCGGGGCCCTCGGCGAGGGGCAGCCCGGTGGCCGCGCCGACGGTGGTGCGGAGCCAGCGGGCCACGCCCTCGGCGCCCGGCGCGGCGCTGAGGGCCGTGCGCTCGTCCAGCCGGTACGCCGGGGCGTTCGACGGCCGGTCCAGGGTGCGGGGGGCCGGGATCAGGCCGGGGGCGGCGGGGTGCGTCGTGTCCTCGGATGTCATGGCGTCAGTCCTTAACCGCTCCGCCCAGTCCCGAGACGAGGCGTCGCTGTACGAGTACGAAGAAGACCAGTACGGGGATGGTCATGACCGTCGAGGCCGCCATGATCCCTCCCCAGTCGTTCTCGTCGGGCTTGAAGAACACCAGCAGCGCCATCGGCAGGGTGGACTGCGAGGTGTCGCTGATGATGAACGACTTGGCGAACAGGAAGTCGTTCCAGGTGGAGATGAAGGAGAAGACGCTGGTCGCCACGAGTCCGGGGAAGACCAGCGGGAAGAGGATCTGCCACAGGAAGCGGGTGCGGCTCGCGCCGTCGATGTAGGCGGCCTCCTCCAGCGCCTCGGGGACGGCCTTGACGAAGCCGCGCAGCATCCAGATGGCGAAGGGCAGCGAGAAGGCGAGGTGCGGCAGGATCAGCGAGCCGAGGGTGTTGAGCTGGCCGAAGTCCCGCATGAGGAAGAACAGCGGGATGGCCAGCGCCTCCACGGGCACCATCTGCGCGACCAGGAACATGATCAGCAGGGTGGTGCGGAACTTGAAGCGGAAGCGGGTCACGGCGGTGGCGGCCAGGAAGGCGATCAGCGCGGAGGCGATGACGACGGTGCCCGCCACCAGCAGGCTGTTGAGGAAGTAGCGGGCGAAGTCCTGCTGTTCGAAGACCCGGCGGAACGAGTCGAGCGAGGGCGCGAGCGTCCAGGGGCGGGCGTCGGTGGACTGGATCTCCCCGGCCGGTTTGAACGCCGAGAGCACCATCCAGTACAGCGGGAAGGCGACCGCGACGGCGATCAGCAGGGCGGCGGCCTCGGCGGCCAGCCGTCCGGGCCGTTGGACGCGCAGAAGCGTGCGTGCGCTCACAGTTCCTCCCCCTGGCGCCGGACGAGGCGCAGATAGACGAGCGTGACGGCCAGCAGGATCACCAGCATCACGACGCCGATCGCCGATCCGAGGCTGTACTGCGAGGACGCGAACGCCTTCTGGTACGCGTACACGTTGAGCACCAGGTTCTGGCCGGCGATGCCGCCGCCGTTGGTCATGACGTAGATCTGGGTGAAGACCTTGAAGTCCCAGATGATCGACTGGATGGTGACGACGACCAGGATGGGCCGGAGCATCGGGGCCATGATGGTGCGCCAGATCCGCCACTGCGACGCGCCGTCCAGGGAGGCGGCCTCCAGCACCTCGGTGGGGATGGCGCGGATGCCCGCGTACACGGTGACCATCACGAACGGGAACGAGCACCACAGGACTTCCAGGAGCACCAGGGCGAAGGCGCTGTAGCGCCCGTAGGTCCAGGAGAAGTCGCCGAGCCCGAGCACCTTGTTGACCGGGCCGAAGTCGGGGTCGAAGAGGAAGACCCAGACGGTGGAGCCGGTGATCGCGGGGGTCGCCCAGGCGCCGAGCGCCGCCATCATCAGCACGAGCCGGGGCAGGGCGCGGATGCGGGTCAGCAGCACGGCGAGCGCGCAGCCGACGGCGAGGGTGGCCAGGACGCAGGCCGCCGCGAAGACCACGGTGGCGAGGAGCACCTGCCAGAACTGGCTGTCGCCGAAGAGCGTCCGGTAGTTGCCGAAGCCCTGGAAGGTGGTCGGTTCGCCGCCGCTGACCTGGGCCTGGGTGTACTCCAGGAACGAGATCAGGCCGAGCTGGTAGATCGGGTAGACCAGCAGTCCGGCGAGCAGGACGAGGGCGGGCAGCAGGTAGAGCCAGGGGGTCCAGCCGGAGCGCCGGAGGGGCGACGCCGGCCGGCCGCGCCGGGGGGAACGGGCGGCCGGCGGGTCGCCGCCCGCCGCGGCGGGGGCCGCGGCGGGGGTCTTGTGCGGGGTGGTGTGCGTGGTCATCGTCAGCCCGCGGCGGCGAACGCCGCGTCCATCTTCTTCGCCGCGTCGTCCGAGGCCCGCGCCACGTCCTTACGGCCGCTGACGATCTCCTGGAACATCGTCGGCAGGACCAGCGAGGCGTCGATCTGGCCCCAGCCGGGCGAGGCGGGGACGAACTTGGCTCCCGCGCCCAGCGTCTGGACGAACGGGGCGACGAAGGGCTGCTTCTTCGCGGCGTTGTCCAGGACGTCGGTGTAGGTGGGGAGGAAGCCCATCGCGTCGAACATCTCCGCCTGGGTCCGCTTGCCGGTCAGCGACTTCATCAGGTCGACGGCGAGGGTGCGGTGCGCACTGCTCTTGAGGACGCCGATGTTGTTCCCGCCCGCGAAGGCGGGGGCGATGGAGCCCTCCGCGACGCCGGGCAGCGGGACGACGGCGTACTTGCCCTTGACCGAGCCCGCCTCGACGGCCGCGTGGCTGAAGTCGCCGCCGATCGCCATGGCCGCCTTGCCGGAGGCGAAGGCGGTCACGGTGGCGTTGCCGCCCATGGAGGCGCACTTGGCCGCCGGGCAGTTGTCGTCCCCGAAGAGGGAGGTGTAGGCCTCGATGCCCTTGCGGGACTTGGCGCTGTTGATGGCCGACTTGTACGTTCCGCCGCTCTCGCCGGCGATCTCGCCGCCGTTGGCCCAGATGAAGGGCATCGCGCCGTAGGTGTACGCGCCGCCGACCGCGAGGCCGTAGAGGTCGGGTCGGGCCTTGCGGACCTTCTTGGCGGTGGAGACCAGCTCGGCCTGGGACTTGGGGGCGGTGAGCCCCAGGTCCTCGAAGACGTCGGTGCGGTAGTACAGGGCCCGGACGCCGACGAAGAAGGGCGCGCCGTAGACCTTGCCGCCGACGGTGACGGACTGCTTGGCGATCGGGTCGGCGTCCTTGGCCTCGTCCCAGGCGTTGAACTCCTCGGTGACGTCGGCGAGTCCGCCGTCCTTCACGTAGCCGGCCGTGTCGGAGTTGCCGTACTCGATGAGGTCCGGAGCGCTCTCCGGGTCGTTGAACGCGGCCTTGATCCGCTGCGCGCGGGTGTCGACGGGGATGTACTCGACCTCGACCTTCGCGCCGTCGTGGCGCTTCTGGAACGCGTCGACGGCCGCGTCGACGACCTTCTCCTTGGGCTTGTTGCCGACCTCCTGGAAGAGCCAGACACGGAGCGTGCCGGTCTTCGCGTCACCCTTGGCACTGGTGTCGGAGGTCTGCGGTGCGCAGGCGGTGGCGGTGAGACCGGCCAGCACAAGCACCGCAGCCGGGGCGGCCATTCGGGCAGAAAGCTTCATCCGGAACCCCTACCGTTCGTGCGTTGCACTATGTGCAACAAGCGTTTCGTTCTGCACAACTGGCAGGAGAGTAGATCCAGGTTTGGACGCCGACAAGTGGTCTCCACCACTCTGTGACCCGCGGATGCATCCCGTGCAACGCGACGGCCCGGTCACCGGCGGTGACCTGGTACGCGAAAGGCCCCCGGAACACGCGGCGGAGCGCGTTCCGGGGGCCGTGCCGCCGCCGGGGCCGCGGTGCTGCCGGGCCCGGCGGGGTGAAGCGGTGGAGCGGGGCGGTGGACCTACTTCTTGTCCTTGCCGCCGCCCTTGCCCTTGTCCTTGTCGCCACCGGCGCCCATGGACTCGTAGATCTCCTTGCACATGGGGCAGACCGGGTACTTCTTGGGGTCGCGCCCCGGTACCCAGACCTTGCCGCACAACGCGACCACGGGGGTGCCCTCCAGGGCACTCGCCATGATCTTGTCCTTCTGGACGTAATGGGCGTAGCGCTCGTGGTCGCCGTCGCCGTTCGACACCTGCGGCGTCGGCTCTACGAGGGTCCCCGTACCTGCCCCGCGCTCGGGCTCAAGAGTGCTCATAACCGCCAAGGGTACTGAAAGCCTCGGGCATCAGTTGAGCGAAGGGTCGTCCGGGTAGGTGGCGATCATCGCCAACTCGCTGCGCTGGCGGCGGAGCACCGCGCGCCAGAGCCGCTCGGGGCGCGGGCAGGAAACGTCGCCGGGCTCCGACTCGACCACGTACCACGCGCCTTCGCCCAGCTCGCGCTCCAGTTGCCCCGGTCCCCAGCCCGCGTATCCGGCGAAGATGCGCAGCGATCCGAGCGCGGCGGCCAGCAGCTCCGGCGGGGTGTCCAGGTCCACCAGGCCGATCGCCCCGTGCACCCGCCGCCACCCCACCGGGCCCGCGGCGCCCGTACGGGGGCGGGGGCCGGAGGAGGGGGCCTCGCCGGGGATCACCGCCACGCCGAGCGCGGAGTCCAGCGAGACCGGGCCGCCCTGGAAGACGACGTCCGGCTCGCCGGTCAGCCCGGCCCAGGGCGCGAGGATGTCCCCGACGCCCACCGGGGTCGGGCGGTTCAGGACCACGCCGAGGGAGCCCTCCTCGTCGTGGTCGAGGACCAGCACCACCGCGCGGTCGAAATTGGGGTCGGCGAGGGCGGGAGTGGCCACGAGCAGTCGCCCTGTGAGCGAGGACACCTCGGTCATGGCACAGATGATCCCGCATCGCCGCCCCGCGCGGGGGCCGGGCGGGCAGGTTGCCCGCCCCGGAAGTACGAGCGCAGCTCAGGCGCACGGAGGCAGAGGGAGCGCGCCGCGCGGCGGGCTCTCGGGGGGCCATCCGGACGGTGACCCTCCGCGAGATCGGGTGCGCGGAGGGTGTTGTGGCGGATTCATGACGTTCGTACACCCCCCTTCGCCTGCCGGAAGCGGGGTAGGAGGCCATTACCCTTTTCGTTGGCCCCCTGCCCGACCACTCCGGAACGCGAGATACATGACCGGCACAGACGATGTCCTGCTTGTCCACGGCGGCACCCCGCTGGAGGGCGAGATCCGCGTCCGAGGCGCCAAGAACCTGGTGCCGAAGGCGATGGTCGCCGCGCTGCTCGGCAGCGGGCCGAGCCGTCTCCGCAACGTGCCCGACATCCGTGACGTACGGGTGGTCCGCGGACTGCTGCAGTTGCACGGCGTCACCGTCCGCCCCGGCGACGAGCCGGGCGAACTGATCCTCGACCCCTCGCACGTCGAGAGCGCGAACGTCGCCGACATCGACGCCCACGCGGGCTCGTCGCGCATCCCGATCCTGTTCTGCGGCCCGCTGCTGCACCGCCTGGGCCACGCCTTCATTCCGGGGCTGGGCGGCTGCGACATCGGCGGCCGGCCGATCGACTTCCACTTCGAGGTGCTGCGCCAGTTCGGGGCGACCATCGAGAAGCGGGCGGACGGCCAGTACCTGGAGGCCCCGCAGCGGCTGCGCGGCACCAAGATCCGGCTGCCGTACCCGTCGGTGGGCTCCACCGAGCAGGTGCTGCTGACCGCGGTGCTCGCCGAGGGCGTCACCGAGCTGTCCAACGCGGCCGTCGAGCCGGAGATCGAGGACCTCATCTGCGTCTTGCAGAAGATGGGCGCGATCATCTCCATGGACACCGACCGGACCATCCGGATCACCGGTGTCGACCGGCTCGACGGATACACCCACCGGGCGATCCCGGACCGCCTGGAGGCGGCCTCCTGGGCGTCGGCGGCGCTGGCGACCGAGGGCAACATCTACGTGCGCGGCGCCCAGCAGCGTTCGATGATGACCTTCCTGAACACCTTCCGCCGGGTCGGCGGGGCCTTCGAGATCGACGACGAGGGCATCCGCTTCTGGCATCCGGGCGGCGCGCTCAACGCCATCGCGCTGGAGACGGACGTCCACCCCGGCTTCCAGACCGACTGGCAGCAGCCGCTCGTGGTCGCGTTGACGCAGGCGGCGGGGCTCTCGATCGTCCACGAGACGGTGTACGAGTCGCGGCTCGGCTTCACCTCCGCGCTCAACCAGATGGGCGCGCACATCCAGCTCTACCGGGAGTGCCTGGGCGGCTCGGACTGCCGCTTCGGGCAGCGCAACTTCCTGCACTCGGCGGTCGTCTCGGGGCCGACCCGGCTCCAGGGCGCGGATCTGGTCATCCCGGACCTGCGGGGCGGCTTCTCGTACCTGATCGCGGCGCTGGCGGCCCAGGGCACGTCCCGCGTGCACGGGATCGACCTGATCAACCGGGGTTACGAGAACTTCATGGACAAGCTCGAGAAGCTCGGCGCCAAGGTCGAACTGCCGGGCGGCCCGCGCGTCTGACGCGCCCGCGCGTCCGGCCCGCCCACCGGTCGGCACTCCGCCCCGGCTCCGTCGTCAGGAGCCGGGGCGGAGTGCTGTCCGGGCAACGGTCCGCACGCCTGCCGAAGCGGCGGGCCGCCCGGCCCCGGCGGGCGTAGGAGCCGGTGGGCGTACGGGGGGCCGGTAGGCGTACGGGGGGCCGGTAGGCGTACGGGAGCCCCGGCAGGCGTACGGGGCCGGTAGGCGTACGGGAGGCCAGGCAGGCGTACGGGGCCGGTGGGTGTACGGGAGCCCGGTGGGCGTACGGGGACCGGTGGGCGTACGGGAGGCCCGGCAGGGTGGTGCCTGGCCCTGCTCGCGTACGGGGCCCGACCGGTGCACGGGGCCCCGGCGGGCTGCGGGGGCCGATGAGCGTACGGAGGCCGGCAGGCGTACGGGACTCCTGCGGGCGTACCGGGCCCGGTGGCCGTACGGCGGGCCCCGGCGGGTTACGGGTCCCGTACGCGCGCACGGGGCTCAGCAGGCGTACGGGGCCCCGGCGGGCGCAGCGGACACCCCCGCGGACGTACGGGCTCCGGCGCCGCGTATGGGACCCCCGCGGGCCTACGGCCCCGGCTGCGCCTCCGCACGCGCGAGGGCGGCCGCCCCCGGTCGGGGACGGCCGCCCTCCTGTGCGCCTGTGGGGTTACTTGCCCTTGGCGGCTTCCTTGAGCTTCGAGCCCGCGGAGACCTTCACGCTGTAGCCGGCGGGGATGTCGATCGGGTCGCCGGTCTGCGGGTTGCGCGCGGTGCGAGCGGCACGGTGGGTGCGCTCGAAGGTCAGGAAACCGGGGATGGTGACCTTCTCGTCGCCCTTGGCGACGATCTCACCGACGGTCTCGGCGAGCGCGGCCAGCACGGCGTCGGCGTCCTTGCGAGTCACCTCGGCGCGGTCGGCCAGGGCGGCCACCAGCTCACTGCGGTTCATGTTGTTACTCCCGTGTTCTTCTTGCCTGTGAGGCGTGAGATCGAAGCCGATGCTGCCAGGGCCCTCTGACAGTCCCCGGACCCGGGTCTGATGTCAGACCCTCTCGCCCGATTACGCATCCTGCCCCCACCAGCGGCGGGAAAGCCAATCCGGAACCCTTCGGAGTCAATGAGAAGCGCCACGGTTTGCCCGTGGGTGACGCTCCGTCGACTTGGCCGAGCGGTCCGCAGCGGATGCCGGGCCCCGCAGGGCCCACTGCCCGCCCACCCTAAAGGGGCGTTTGGGGCGTCGCGACCCGCGACGCGCCGTGGGGCCGGGCCGCGTACGGCCCGGAACGCCCCGCTGCGGCCCCTGCGGGCCGCACGGGGCGGGCCGGGGTCAGAGGGAAGCGGAAGGGGCCGTACCGGAGCCCGTGACGGCCTTGGCGGCGGCACGGACGGCTCCGGCGACCGCGCCCGCGACCTTGTCGTTGAAGACCGAGGGGATGATGTAGTTCGCGTTGACCTCGTCCTCGCCGACCACGTCGGCCAGCGCACCGGCCGCGGCGAGCATCATCTCCGTGTTGACGGTGTGGGACTGAGCGTCCAGCAGACCGCGGAAGACGCCCGGGAAGACCAGCACGTTGTTGATCTGGTTGGGGAAGTCGGAGCGGCCGGTGGCGACGACCGCCGCCGTCCGGCGGGCGACGGCCGGGTCGACCTCGGGGTCCGGGTTGGCCAGCGCGAAGACGATCGCGCCGTCCGCCATCGCCGCGACGTCGTCGCCGTCCAGGACGTTCGGGGCGGAGACGCCGATGAAGACGTCGGCGCCGACGACGGCCTGCTTGAGGGTGCCGGTGACGCCCTCGGGGTTGGTGTTGTCGGCGATCCAGCGCAGCGGCGAGTCGGGGTCGGCGGCGACCAGGTCCTCGCGCCCGGCGTGCACCACTCCGTGGATGTCGGCGACGACGGCGTGCTTGACGCCCGCGGCGATGAGGAGCTTCAGGATGGCCGTACCGGCGGCCCCCGCACCGGACATGACGACCCGTACGTCCCCGATGGCCTTGCCCACCACGCGCAGGGCGTTGGTCAGGGCGGCCAGCACGACGATCGCGGTGCCGTGCTGGTCGTCGTGGAAGACGGGGATGTCCAGGGCCTCGCGCAGCCGGGCCTCGATCTCGAAGCAGCGGGGGGCGGAGATGTCCTCCAGGTTGATGCCCGCGAAGCCGGGGGCGATCGCGCGGACGATGGAGACGATCTCGTCGGTGTCCTGGGTGTCCAGGCAGATCGGCCACGCGTCGATGCCGGCGAAGCGCTTGAAGAGGGCCGCCTTGCCCTCCATGACGGGCAGCGCGGCCATCGGGCCGATGTTGCCCAGGCCGAGGACCGCGGAGCCGTCCGTCACGACGGCGACGGAGTTGCGCTTGATGGTGAGGCGGCGGGCGTCCTCGGGGTTCTCGGCGATGGCCATGCAGACGCGGGCGACGCCGGGGGTGTAGATCATCGAGAGGTCGTCGCGGCTGCGGATGGGGTGCTTGGACGCCATCTCGATCTTGCCGCCGAGGTGCATCAGGAACGTACGGTCGGAGACCTTGCCCAGCAGGACGCCGTCGATGCCGCGCAGGCCCTCGACGATCTCGTCCGCGTGCGAGGTGGAGGTGGCCGCGATGGTGACGTCGATCCGCAGCTTCTCGTGGCCGGAGGCGGTCACGTCGAGGCCGGTGACCGAACCCCCCGAGGACTCCACGGCCGTGGTGAGCTGGGAGACCGCGGTGCCGCTCGCGGGCACCTCCAGCCTGACCGTCATCGAGTACGAGACGCTGGGCGCCGTTGCCATGGCCGAGTCCTTCGCTTTCCTTAGCTTCATTGCCGCGCATCCGGAATCTTCGTTCCGGACACGTTTCCCGATCGTCGCACCTACTGGCGGGTAGCCGGTAATGACTGCCACGCTTCGGAAAGTACTTTCCACCATACGAGAACTAGCCGCTGCGGCGGAACCCCTGAAGCCGCTGAACCCCGAAGGCGGGCCCCGTAGCACCCTGGTCCCGGCTCCCCCGCCCTCCCGGTCCGGGCCGGACCGTCAACGAAAACAGACCCGCGCCACCACCAGGTGACGCGGGTCTGTCTTCTCAACGTAGGCGGCACCGACCCGCCATGCTCGCCTCGCGGCAAGTGGTCGCTCGTAGCGACGATGGTTGGGCCCGGGGGCTTGGATCGGGCCGGTGCCACCTCCAGGCTAACAAAGACCCCCGCGAAGCGGTCCCCCCGCGACGGACCGACCGGGAAAACACCCGATCAGCCACGCCGGTCGGCGGCCCCCGTCAGTCCCGCAACAGGTCGGGGACCCCGTGCTCGTCCGGCAGGTCCCGCTCCCCCGACACCACCGTGAGCTGCTGCGTCGCGCGGGTCAGCGCCACGTACAGCACCCGCAGCCCGGCCGGCGACTCGTCCGCGATCTCGGCGGGCGACACGACCACCGTGGCGTCGTACTCCAGCCCCTTGGCCTCCAGGCTGCCGAGCGCCACCACCCGCTCCCCCAGCTCCGCCAGCCACGCGCGGGCCTGGGCGCGGCGGTCCATCGCCACGACCACGCCGACCGTGCCGTCCACCTCCGCGAGCAGCCGCCGCGCCTCCTCGCGGACCGTGGCGGCGAGGTCGCCGTCGCGGACCGGTTCGAAGCGGGGCGCCACCCCGGTGGACCGGACCGCCGCCGGGGACTCCATGCCGGGCATCGCCAGCGCCAGCACCTTCGCCGCCAGCTCCGCGATCTCCGCCGGGTTGCGGTAGTTGACGGTGAGGGTGAAGCGGCGGCGCGGCCGGGAGCCGAGCGCCTCGTCGCGGGCGGCGGCCGCCTCCTCCGGGTCGGACCAGGAGGACTGGGCCGGGTCGCCCACGACCGTCCAGGTGGCGTGCCGGCCCCGGCGGCCGACCATGCGCCACTGCATCGGGGTGAGGTCCTGGGCCTCGTCGACGATGACGTGGGCGTACTCGGTGCGCTCCGCCGCCAGCCGCTCGGCCCGCTCCCACTGGGTCTCCTCGCGCCGCGGCATCAGCTCCTCCAGGCCGGAGAGGTGGTCCAGCGGGTCCGCCTCGCGCTTGCGCTTCGGCCGGTGCGGGGCCCCCAGCAGCGCGTGCAGCTCGTCCAGCAGCGCCACGTCGTGGACGGACACCGGCCCGCGCCCCTCCGCGTCGAGCCGCTTCCAGGAACGGGCCAGGCGGCGCACCTCGCCCTGGTTGAGGACGCGCCGGGACCAGCGGGCCAGGCGCTTCTCGTCGGCCATCGCGGCCAGCACCCGGCGCGGGGTCAGCTCGGGCCACCAGGCGTCCAGGAACTCCAGGAACGGGGTCTCGGTCGAGACGTCCTCGTCGAACGACGAGCGCAGCTCGGCGGCCAGTTGCGGATCGGTGTAGCGGCCGCGCCCCGAGGACTTGTTCCACAGGGCGTCGAGCAGCAGCTTGCGGGCGCGCGGGCGCAACAGGTTGACCGGGGCGGTGCCGCCGAGCGCGTTGTGCCGGATGCGCCGCAGCTCGTCGGCCTCCAGCTCGATCCGGGCCCCGAAGGCGACGACCCGCAGCCGGGTCGGGGTGGCCGCGGGGCGCGCCGCGCCCTCCTCGGCCTCCTCCGGGAAGGGCAGCCGGTCCGCGCCGCCGGGCGCGGGCCGGCTCCCCGGCTGCTCCAGAGCGCCGCGGGCGGCCTTGCGCAGCACGTGGAGCATCCGGGAGGAGCCCTTGACGCGGGCCACGGCCGGTTCGTCGTACACGCTCGCGTCGCCCCGCGGGCCGTTCCCGCTCCGGCCGTACGCGCCCTCGACGCCCGCCGCCTCGTCGGCCAGCTCCCCGATCGCGCGGATCGCGACCTGGCCCTCCTCGCCGAGCGAGGGCAGCACGCCCTCGGTGTACGCGACGAGGAGCGGGGTCGGGGAGACGATCAGGATGCCGCCGGCGTACCTGCGCCGGTCCTGGTAGAGCAGGTACGCCGCCCGGTGCAGGGCGACGGCGGTCTTGCCGGTGCCGGGGCCGCCCGAGACCTCGGTGACGGAGGCGGCGGGGGCCCGGATGACCAGGTCCTGCTCGGCCTGGATGGAGGCGACGATGTCCCGCATGGTGTGGCTGCGGGCCTGGCCCAGGGCCGCCATCAGCGCGCCGTCGCCGATCACCGGCAGCTTCTCGCCGTCCAGGAGCGCGGTCAGCTCCGGGCGCATCAGGTCGTCCTCGACGCCGAGCACCTTGCGGCCCTTGGAGCGGATGACCCGGCGGCGCACCACGCGGCCCGGCTCCTTGGGGGTCGAGCGGTAGAACGGGGCGGCGGCCGGGGCGCGCCAGTCGATCACCAGCGGGGCGTAGTCGGCGTCCAGGACCCCGATCCGGCCGATGTGGAGCGTCTCCGCGATGTCGGCGGCGCCGTCCTCCCGCACCGCGTCGTCGGCCGGCTCGACGGAGGTGAACGCGCCGTCCGGGCCGCGTTCGCCGTCCTTGCCGAGCAGCAGGTCGATCCTCCCGAAGAGGAAGTCCTCGAACTCGCTGTTCAGCCGGTTGAGGTGGATTCCGGCCCGGAACACCTGGGCGTCGCGTTCCGCGAGCGCGCCGGGGGTGCCGACCTGGCCGCGTTTGACGGCGTCGTTCATGAGGAATTCCGCCTCGTGGATCTTCTCCTCCAGGCGGTGGTAAACACGGTCGAGATGTTCCTGCTCGACACCGATCTCCCGGTCCCGCAGCGATTCGACAGCGGCATCCTGCGCGGCCACCGAGGCCCCCTTCTGACGTGCACTGGGCAGCCGTCAACCCTATGCGAAGGGGGCCCCGAGCGCACCTGCGGCCCGTATCCCGGTCGCGCGTCGCCGCGCGGCGGGCGGTCGGGGGCGCCCCTCGGCGCGCCGCGCCCTCAGCCTGCCGGGCTCCCCGGACCCGGCCCGGCGGCCCGGCGGCGGTGGCGGGCGACCCGTTCGCGGTTGCCGCAGACCTCGCCGGAGCACCAGCGCCGCCGCCTGCCGCGCGAGGCGTCCAGGTAGATCCGGTGGCAGTCGTCCCCCTGGCAGCGGCGCAGCGCCGCTCGCGCCGCCGGGTCGGTGAGCAGGTCCACGGCGTCGCGGGCGACGACGGCGAGGAGCCCCGCGCAGTCGGGTGCGGGACGCAGGACGCGCACCAGGTCGCCGTCGGCTCCGCGCACCGCCCTGGCCCCCGGCGGCGCCCCGGCGGCCAGGGCGTTGACCCGCTCCAACGCGGCCTCCGCGAACGCACCGCCGAGGTGAGCCCCCATCAGTGCGGCGATATCGCACCGCAGTTCGTGGAAGCGCGCCACCCATCCGGCGTCCAGCCCGGTCAGCCCGGTACCCGGCGGGACGAGCCGCGCGGCGACCAACCACCGAGCCAACTCCGCGGGCCCCGGCAGTTGTTCGCGGACGCCGGGCATTCCGCCCGCACTGCCGGTGGCCACCAGGTCGAGGCAGATCCGGCCCGCGTCGAAGCGCCACACCTGCGCGCCCCTGCATGTCGCCATGTGCCTGCCACCGCCTCGGCGTCACCGGTGGACCGCCACCCCCAGAGTGCCCGTGCCGGGGCCCGCCCGTAACCCCTGCCGCCGTACGGGCGCGGGCCCCGCCCCCGTACGGCGGCGGTCGCCGTCACCGGTGGCGCGCGGGGCCCGCGGCGGGTCGGACGGGCGGCGGGTCGTCGTGCAGGAGGCGCTGGAAGAGGTGGTGGTCGCGCCAGCGGCCGTCGATGTGGAGATAGCCCGGCGCCGTGCCGATCCGCTCGAACCCGCTCTTGGCGAGCACCCGTTGGGACGCGGCGTTGTCGGTGACGGTCGCCGCCTCGACCCGGTGCAGGGCGAGGCGGTCCCGCGCCGCGTCGCAGACCGCGCCGACGGCGGCGGTGGCCAGTCCGCGCCCGGCGTGTTCGGCGTCGACCCAGTAGCCGAGGCGGGCGTTGCGGTAGGGGCCGCGTTCGATCGCGGAGAGCGTGAAGGCGCCGATGACCCGGTCCGCGTCGTCCGCGACCACCCAGGGCATGGCCCGCCAGGCGTCCCGGTCGGCGAGCAGCGCGGTGAGCCGGGCGGTCTGCCCCTCGACGGTGTAGTACGCCTCGGGGCGCACGGGCTCCCAGCGGCGCATGTACGCGCGGTTGCGGGTGAGGGCCTGGACGAAGGAGGGCGCGTCCCCGAGCGTCGCGGGACGCAGGGTCGCCCCCGGAGCGAGCGTGTGTCGGTGGTCGTTCATTCGGGGCACGCTAGCCGGGGACGATCGGCCCGCCCCAGGGGATTCCGCCCCGGCCACGCCGCCGGCACGCACGGAGGACGGCCGCGCCCCGGTTCCGTACGGGTACGGCACGCCGGTCGTACGGGCGCCGCGACCCGGTTCGCACGGGCCCCCCGCTCCCCGGCCCACCGCCCGGTGGGCGCGCCCCGGCGCGGTACGGGCGCGGCACTCCGGTCCGTACGAGCCGCGCCCCGCTCCCGTACGGGCACGGGACTCCGGCCGGACGGGCCGCCTTCCCGGTCCTCCGCATGGCCGGCCCTCGCCGCTTCCGTACGGACGCGTCACGCCCGCCCCTACGAGCCGCCTTCCCGCTCCGACGGCGGCCGCGCCCCGGCGGGCGCGCCCCTCAGTCCCCGTACTTCTCGTCCGCCGACGGGTCCAGCGCGAGCCGGTAGCCGCGTTTGACGACGGTCTGGATCAGCCGGGGCGCGCCGAGCGCGGCGCGCAGCCGGGCCATCGCCGTCTCGACCGCGTGCTCGTCGGCGCCGCCGCCGGGCAGGGCCCGCAGCAGTTCGGCGCGGGCCACCACCCAGCCGGGGCGGCGGGCCAGGGTCCGCAGCAGGGCCATCCCGGCGGGCGGCACCGGGCGCGGCTCGTCGTCGACGAGGACCGCGTGGCCCCGGATCTGGACGCGGTGGCCGGCGACGGGCAGGACGCGGGCGGTCGCGGGGAGCCGGGCGCACAGGAGTTGGACGAGCGGTCCGAGCCGGAAGCGTTCCGGCTGGACGGTGGTGATGCCGCGGTCCTGGAGCGGGAGGGCGGTGACCGGTCCGACGCAGGCGGCCAGGACGTCGTCGCGCAGGGCGTCGAGGACGTCCGGGAGCAGGCCGCGGGCCTCCGCGCGGCCCAGGAACGAGGTGGCGGCCGGGGCGCTGGTGAAGGTGACCGCGTCCAGGGCGCGGGCGGCGGTGGCGTCGACCATCCGGTCGAGCGGGGCGAGGTCCTGCGGGGGCGTCCAGCGGTAGACCGGGACGAGGACGACGTCCGCGCCCGCGGCCCGCAGCGACTCGACGAAGCCGGGGAGCGGTTCGCCGTGGAGTTGCAGGGCGACCCGGCGGCCCTCGACACCCTCGGCGAGCAGCCGGTCGAGGACTTCGGCCATCGACTCGGACGCGGGCGACCAGGTCTCGGTCAGTCCGGCGGCCCGGATCGCGCCCTTGACCTTGGGTCCTCGGGCCAGGATCTCCACGGCGCGCAGCCGCTCCAGCAGGACGGGGCCGACGCCCCAGCCGTCGGCCGCCTCGATCCAGCCGCGGAAGCCGATGGCGGTGGTGGCGACCACGGTGTCGGGGGCGTGGCCGATCAGCTTCTCGGTGGCGGCCAGCAGTTCGCCGTCGTCGGCGAGCGGGACGATCCGCAGGGCGGGGGCGTACTGGACGGCGGCTCCGCGGCGGGTCAGCAGCGCGCCCAGCTCCTCCGCGCGGCGGGCGGCGGTCACCCCGACCGTGAAGCCCGCGAGGGGCCCGTGCGTTGCGTGGTCGTCCTGCATGGTCTTCCGGCTCCTGTGGTCCCGCTGGTGGGCGTCGATGTGGGGGACCGAGCCTGCCGGTCCCGCGTGACGGGCGCGGTCCGCCCGTGTTTCCCGGCCGTTACGCCGCTCGCCGCGCCCCGCCCCCTCCCGCTACACCTTCGCGTAGTCGAGCGGGGTCCGGGCGGCCGCCGGCTCCGGGCGGCGAAGGTACACCACCCAGGTGAGGGCGGAACACACGGCATAGAAGGCGAGGAAGGACCAGAAGGCCGCCGTCCCGGAGCCGGAGGTCTGGAACGACTGGCGGAAGGCGAGGTTGATGCCGAGGCCGCCGAGCGCGCCGACGGCCCCGATGAGCCCCATGGCCGCCCCGGAGAGCCGCCGTCCGCGGGCGGCGGCCGCCTCCGCGTCGAGCCCGGCGGCGAGCGCCCTGGCGTGGAAGATGCCGGGGATCATCTTGTACGTCGATCCGTTGCCGAGCCCCGTCACGACGAACAGGGCGGTGAAGCCGGTGAGGAAGACGGGCAGCGAGGCGGTCTGCGAGGCCCGGATGACGAGCCCGGTGGCGGCGGCCATCGCGGCGAAGGCGGCCAGCGTGATCCGCGCGCCGCCGTACCGGTCGGCGAGCCGGCCGCCGACCGGGCGGGCCAGGGAACCCAGCAGCGGCCCGGCGAAGGTGAGCGAGGCGGCCTGGAGCGGGGTGCGGCCGAACTGGGTCTGGAGGACCAGGCCGAAGGCGAAGCTGTAGCCGATGAAGGAGCCGAAGGTGCCGGTGTAGAGGGCGGACATGATCCAGGTGTGCGGGTCGCGGACCGCCTCCCGCACGGCCCCGGTGTCGTTGCGGACGGGCCGGAGGTTGTCCATGTGCCGGGCGGCGCACACGGCGGCCACGACGATCAGCGGGAGGTACACGCCGAGCACGATCCGGGGGTGGGCCGCGCCCAGCGTGCCGATGACGAGGAGGCCGACGAGCTGGACGACGGGTACGCCGATGTTGCCGCCGCCCGCGTTCACGCCGAGCGCCCAGCCCTTCTCGCGCAGCGGGAAGAACGCGTTGATGTTCGTCATCGAGGAGGCGAAGTTGCCGCCGCCGATCCCGGTGAGCGCGGCGACCGCCACGAAGACGGCGTACGGGGTGCCGGGCTCCATCACGAGCCATGCGGCGAGCGTGGGGACCAGCAGGGCCGCCGCGCTGACGACCGTCCAGTCCCGGCCGCCGAACCGGGCGACGGCGAAGGTGTACGGCACCCGCACCAGCGCGCCGACCAGGGTGGCGGTGGAGATGAGGAAGAACTTCCCGGCCGGGTCGACGCCGTACTCCGGTCCCATGAACAGGACCATCACCGACCACAGCGTCCAGACGGAGAACCCGATGTGCTCGCAGAGCACGGAGAGCCACAGGTTGCGGCGGGCCACGCGCCGGCCCCGCTCCCGCCAGAAGGTCTCGTCCTCCGGTTCCCAGCTCTCGATCCAACGGCCGCTCATCACGCGCCTCCACGGTGGTCGGGGTGTCGCCTCCGACGCTAGGGAGCGCGCGTTTCGTCGCGGTGCCGTGAGGTGACCGGTGGGCAACCTCGCTCTCACCGGACCGGACGCGCCCCGGTGAGCCCGCACCGCCGGGGAGGGGGGCGGGTGACCGGCAGCGCGCGGCGGCCGGTCCGCGGGCGGAGGTCAGGGCTCCCCGCGCATCAGCGTCCGGTCGGCCTCCGGCAGCCAGGAACCGGCGGGCGGCGTCATCCACCCCTCCGATGCCCCCAGTTCGGCCGCCGCGGTGCGCAGCGCCGTCACGCCGGGGTGCCGCAGTCCCCTGCGCCAGACCAGCGCCACCGGCGACAGCGGTACGGGGTCGACGAGCGGGCGCAGCACCGTACCGGGCAGCGGCGGGAAGCCCGTGACGGCCAGCACGGGGTGGCCCGCCTTCGCCATGACCCGCTGGAACTCGGCCGCGCCCACCGCGAGCGGCACGGGCGGGGCCAGTTCGATGCCCCACCGCGCGAACAGCAGGGCGGCGAGGTCGGTCCACTCCCGCGTCCGCTCGTTGCCGGCCCCCGCGTAGACGGTCTCCCCGGCCAACTCGGCCAGGGGGATGGCCTCGCGCCCGGCGAGGGGGTGGGAGGCGGGCAGCATGAGGGCCATCGGCTCGTACCGCACCGGCTGCACGCGCAGCCCCGCGCGCACCGCGGCGGCCAGCCCGGCGGCCCGGCCGAAGGAGGCGTCGAGCCGGCCGGCCAGGATCTCGGCGGCAGCCCAGGTCAGCCCGGACTCGAACCGGGCCATCAGCTCGCACTCCGGGGCCAGCTCGCGCGCCCGCGCCAGTATGCGGGAGGGGGTCGCCCCGTCGCTGTTGAGGTCGACGAGCAGCGGCCGGGCGGGGCCGCCGCTGAACGCCTCGATCAGCTCGGCGTGGGCGGCGAGCACGCGCCGGGCGTACGGCAGCAGGCGCTCGCCGTCCGGGGTGAGGGCGACTTGTCGGGTGGTGCGGACGAACAGGTCGGCGCCGAGGGCGCGTTCGAGCCGCCGCACGTCCCGGCTGAGCGCCTGCTGGGCGACGAAGAGGCGGGCGGCGGCGCGGGTGAAGTGCAGCTCCTCGGCGACGGCGAGGAAGGCGCGCAGGAGTCGGGGGTCCGTGTCGGGGGCGGGCACGCCGCGAATCTACCGCGCGGGCCGCACTCACAACCCGGCCGCGTGAATCGGCCGGGAGAAGTGTTGGACCGGGCGGGAGCGGGGCGGTGAGCCTAGCCGTATGCCTTCCTCACCAGCCGCCGGGCGCGCCCGGCCGGTCCCGAGCGCCCACCGCGCGCCCGCTTCCGCTCCCCTGCTCGCGTGCGCCGGCGGCCACCTGGTCGCGGCCCCGCGCGTCGCGCCGGAGCGCGTGCGCCGGCGGCCGGCCAACCCGTACCTCCGGCTGCTGGCGACTCCGGGGGCCCGCGCGTTCACGGCGGGCAACCTGATCGCCCGGCTGCCGATGGGGATGTTCAGCGTCAGCGCGGTCATCATGATCGCCGGGTCCCGAGGGTCGTACGCGCTGGCGGGGGCCGTCACCGCGACCGGGCTGGCCGCGACGGCGGTCGTCGCGCCCTTCACCGCCCGGCTCGTGGACCGCCGCGGGCAGGCGCGCGTGGCCGTGCCCGCCACGGTGATCGCCGTCCTCGGCTCCCTGGCGCTGCTGCTCTGCGTGCGGTACGACGCCCCGGCGTGGACGCTCTTCGCCGCGTACGCCGCCACCGCCACCACGCCCAACACCGGGGGGATGTCCCGAGCCCGCTGGGCCCACCTGCACCGGGGCGACCCGGCGGCCCTGCACACCGCGAACTCCTTCGAGCAGGCCGCCGACGAGCTGTGCTTCATGCTGGGCCCGGTCCTGGCTGCGGTGCTGTGCGAGGTGCTGTTCCCGGAGGCGGGAACCCTGGTGGGCGCGGTCCTGCTGATGACCGGCGTCCTGCTCTTCGCCGCCCAGCGTGCGACGGAGCCGCCGGTGGCCCCGCGTGCGCGGGCGGTCGCCTCACCGCTGCGCACGCCGGGCGTGCCCGCGCTGCTGGCGGTCTTCCTCGCCACGGGGGCGGTGTTCGGGGCGATGGAGGTCGTCTCCATCGCCCACGCCGGGGGCGCGATCCTGGCCCTTCAGGCGGCGGGGTCGTGTGCGGCGGGCCTGGTGCACGGTTCGCTCCGGCCGGCCCGGAACACCCGCCGCAGGCTGCTGCTCTGCCTGGGCGCGATGGCGGTGCTGATGTCCCTGCCGCTGCTGGCCGCCGCCGGCAAGGCCCCGCTGCCGGTCCTGGCGCTCTGCCTGCTGCTGGCGGGGGCGGCGACGGCCCCCACGATGGTCACGGGTATGACGCTGGTCCAACGCTCCACCCCGGCCGCCCAGTTGAACGAGGGCATGACGCTCGCGGTGACCGCGCTGCTGGGCGGGGTGGCGGCCGGCGCGGCGACGGGCGGCGCGCTGGTGGAGCACGCCGGCACGGTCGCCGGGTACGCGGCCCCGGTCACAGCGGCCGCCCTCGCCCTGGCCGTCGCGGCGGCGGGGGCGGCTACCGGCTCGTCGTGGGACGGGCCCGCCACAGATCGCGGAGCACCCCGATCTCGGCCATGTGGTGGATGAGTTCGAGGTTGGCCCCGGACAGCACGCTGACGAACAGGTCGTCGGGGTGGGAGCCGTACGGGTACTGCGAGAAGCCGACCGTGTCGAGCTGCTCGTCGGTGACGGCGGCGACGCTCTCGCGCCAGCGGTCGACGTCCGCCCAGAACCGCTCCAGCGCCAGGGAGGCGGAGGGGGTGAAGTCGACGAGCAGCTTCGGCTCGTGCCGGCGCTCGCCGAAGGTCCACTCCCACTGGCCCGCGAAGCCCGAGTGGAGGTGGCCGAGGCGCCAGGCGATGGTGGTGACCGGCACGGCGTCGGGCTCCGGCTCCCCGGTGTGGGCCAGGACCTCCTCGACCCGCTCGACGCTCACGCTCCAGTCCTGGGCGATCTTCGCCACGGTCATGCCGCCCGCGGCCTGCCGGGCCACCTCGGCGTACTCGCTCGCCGGGATCTCCGGCGCCCCCTGGTCGATCACCCACTCCCCCGGCCCGTACGCCCGAGGGGTCGTCGCTTCCCCGCGCGGCCGGATCGACCAGCATCCGGCCACCGGCTCCCACAGGTACTCGGCGTCGGTCAGCCCGCTCAGCCGGACCTGGGCCGCCTCCCGAGCCTGGTCGAACTGCTCCAGCAGCACGCCCAGCCGGTCGATCCGCATCCCGTCGTTCCCCATCGCGTGGCTCCCTCTCACTGCGGCCGCCCGGCGAGTCCCGGCGTCCGGAGGGGAACCTAACGGCGGGCTCCGCCGAACGCGATCGGTTTCCGACCGGCCGGGGCGGCTCAGGCGCGTTGGCGGATCCAGGCGGCCAGTTCGCGGACGACCTCGGCCGAGGCGCCGCCGAGGTGGACGAGCGCCTTGTCGGTGATGGTGGGGATGTCGCCGTAGAGGGAGGGCAGGGAGAAGCCCGCGAGGGCGAGCGCCTCGGCGAGGTCACGGGCGGCCTGGTGGCCTTCCACGAGCGCGGCGGCCCGCATCGGTCGGTGCATGGGACGTCAGCCTTTCGACGGTGAGCGGGTGGCGGCGGTGGCGCGTCGGCGCGTCACGAGCCGCGCGGGGGCGCCGAGAGCACGAACCCCAGCTCGGCGGCGGCGTCCACGACGAGCGACATGAGCTGGGCGGTGGTGAGCGCCTCGCGCCGCTCCCCGTGCGGGCCGAAGAGCAGGACGT
Source organism: Streptomyces sp. NPDC041970 (assembly GCF_055588985.1). Lineage (NCBI taxonomy): Bacteria > Bacillati > Actinomycetota > Actinomycetes > Kitasatosporales > Streptomycetaceae > Streptomyces > Streptomyces sp. NPDC041970. Next base: position 77,562 of record NZ_JBVJCD010000013.1, on the reverse strand, counting down.
ACGCGGCCGGCTCCCCCCGGACCAGCGGCACCCGCAGCCCCGGCGTCGTACCGGGCGCGGGCTGCCTTCTCGGCGGTCGGGACGCGTTCGCCACGGGGCTCCTCCAGGGCGCGGGGGCCGGCCGGGGCGTCGCCCTGCGGCTGCGGCACGGAGAGGACGAAGTAGACGGCTTTGCCGTACGGCAGTGCGCGTACGCCCCAGTCGTCGGCCAGGCTCTCCACCAGGAGCAGCCCTCGGCCCGTGGTGGCGTTCGGGCCACCGCGCCGGACGGCGGGGATGCCTCCCCCGTGGTCGGCGACGGACACGGTCAGGGCGCTCGGGGACCGCGCGCAGGTCACGCGGCAGAAGGGGCCGCCCGCGGCGTGCAGGACGGCGTTGGTGACGAGTTCGCTGACGAGGAGTTCGGCGGTTTCGGCCAGTTCGTCCGCGAGCCCCCAGCCCGCCATCACCCCGCGCACGGATTTTCTAGCCGTCCGGACGGACTCCTCGACGGCGGGAAACGTAAAGGTCGGCTGTTCGCTGTCCACCAGAGTGCACCTCTCGGCATGTGGCGCGGGCGGGAGAAGCCCGGACCGCGCCACGGGTGTTGCCACGCTTCGCCATCATGGAATGACGTTGTGTGACCGACCGGGACACCGTAGCGCTGCATACACCCTGTCTGCAACTACCCTTTCGCATGTATGCAAAGTTTCTTGCTGGCGCTCCCGGCGGAGCAGCGGCAAACTGTGCACCGACACTTTCGAGGAGCGTGATGGGCCAGACGATCAGGAGTCGCCGCCTGGGTTCGGACCTGCGGCAACTGCGCCGCAAGGCCAACCTGACGGCTGAGGCGGTCGGCGCCGAACTCGGCTTCTCCCAGTCCAAGATGAGCCGGATAGAGAGCGGGGACGTCCGCGTCTCCCGTACCGATCTCAAGGCGCTCCTGGCCCTGTACAACGTCACCGACGAGAAGCAGGTCACCGCGTTCCTGGAGGCGGCGAAGGAAGCCAAGTCCCGTGGCTGGTGGATCGCCTACGAGGACGCGTTGCCGCGCGAGTACAGCGACTTCATCGCCCTGGAGGGCTCGGCGGCCGGCATCCGGACGTTTCAGGGCCTGACCGTTCCGGGTCTGATGCAGACGCCGGACTACACGCGCCACATCATCACGGCCGGACCGGCGGTCCTGCCGCCCGGCCACGTGGACTCGCTCATCACGGTGCGGATGGAGCGCCAGTCCATCCTGGACGGCGAACAGCCCCCGAAGATCTGGGCGATCGTGACCGAGGGCGCGCTGCGCCAAGTGGTCGGCGGCCACGCGGTGATGCTGGACCAGCTCGCCCACCTGACCCGCCTCACGGAGCGCAGCAACATCACGTTGCAGGTGCTGCCGTTCGAGGCGGGCGCGCACGCGGGCGTCCAAAGCTCGTTCGTGCTGTTCGACTTCCCCACGGACCCCAGCATCGCGTGCGTGGAGAACCTGACCGGGACGCTGTTCATGGACCAGCCCGGACAGCTCGACGCGTATTCCGACGCGTTCGACAACCTCCGGGCCAGCGCGCTGAGCCCGGCCGATTCACTGACGCGCATCACCGACATCATGGAACTGATGCGCAGCGAACAAGACAAGAGGAAGCAATCATGAGCAGCGCCACCCCCACCATCGTCGGCCCGTTCGTCAAGGCCACCGCAAGCGGTCAGCAGGGCGACTGCGTGGAGGTGGCGCCTCTCTCGGACG
>NZ_JBVJCD010000013.1:0-75750 GCF_055588985.1 Streptomyces sp. NPDC041970 | reverse complement strand
GGGCGGCCGAGCAGTCCGCGACAGCAAGAACCAGCACGGCCCCCGCCTCCACTTCACCCCTGCCCAGTGGACCGCCTTCACCGAGCACGTGAAGACCGCGATCTGACCGACCCGCAACGAACCCCCAGAGGGAGCCACCATGCCCACCATCGTCGGCCCGTTCGTCAAGGCCACCGCGAGCGGCCAGCAGGACAACTGCGTGGAGGTGGCCCCCCTCTCCGACGGCGGCCGAGCAGTCCGCGACAGCAAGAACCAGCACGGCCCCCGCCTCCACTTCACCCCTGCCCAGTGGACCGCCTTCACCGAGCACGTGAAGACGGAGGCGTACGGCGTCTGACTCCATTGACGCGCACAAGCTTCCGCCCCGCGAGTCACCTCGCGGGGCGGAAGCCTATGAGGACCCACGCACCGGGCCTGAGCCCTCCGGCTCCCAGCGGTGACGGCGCGGATCTGCGACCAGCCGGAGTGGTCAGGGCTTCCGCCGGCGAAGAGTGCCGACGAGCTCCGTGAGCCGGCCACGGGGGACGTGGACGACGGCATGTTCCTCCGGGACCGCCGGGTCCCGGAGGAACACGCACGCGCCACGAGACGACGGGGACCATCTCCGTGTCGATGTCCGCCCGTTCCCCGTCAGGGGTGGTGTGCGTCTCGTACGGGTGGATGGGTAGAGCTCTGCCGCCGTCAGGCCGCCCCGTCCTGGTGCCGGGAGTGGCCTCCGGTCGTGTCCACCCCTGCGAGGTGTTCGCAGAGCCAGGTGTGGACGGCGGTGGCGGTCGTGCCGGAATGATCCTCCAGAACGGTGAAGTGGTCACCGGACACGGTGATCTCGGAGTGCGGCAGGCTCCATGCCTCGGCGGCCTCGATGCCCGGCAGGCGCTCCCCGGCCCGGACGAAGAGGGTGGGGGCCGCCAGTTCCGCCGGCTTCCAGCGGTCGTAGAGCTCCAGGTAGCCGGCCATCGCGGTGAGCCGGTCGCTCTCGGCCGAGGCGAACTGCGCGGAGTTCTCCAACATGCCCGCGGTCATCGCCGAGAGCGCGGACCCGTCACCGCGGTTGCCCCCGAGGCCGCTGTCCTCGCACGGATAGGTGTCGATCAGTACGACGGCGGACGGCACCAGGCCCGTGCGCTCCAGCTCCTCGGCGACCGCGTGTGCCACCCATCCGCCCGCCGAGCGCCCCAGCAGGACGAACGGCTCGCCGCCCGCGCACGCGCGCACGCTGGCGGCCTGTACCGCCACGAAGGCGTCCCGCGTGGCCGGCAGCGGTTCCTGTGGCAGGAAACCGGGGTTGGGCAGGACCGAAACCGGACGCCGGCCCTGGAGAGCCGCCCCGAAACGGGCGTATTCGTGCGGCCCCGACAGTGCGCTGAGGGCGGGGAAGCAGATCAGGCGGTGCCCGGAACCCCCTGTCGCGAGAGTGACGGCCGAAGGTGGCGAGCCGAGGGCCTCGGGGCCCTCGAACACCTCACGGAAACGTGACGCGATCGTCAGGAGGACCATCCCGTCCCACGCCTTGCCACGGGCGCACGCCGTACGGAAGAGCGCGGACAAGGAGTCGGCGTCCGCGCCCTTCGGAGCCGCGGCCCTTTCCGCGGCGCCGCCCTGCCGCCGGGAGGAGGCCCCGCCCGGGGCGGTCCCCGCCGCACCGAGGCCGGTGGCGCCGGGAGCGGCCGGAGTCCCGAGGGCTTCAGGGGCGTCCTGTGACCAGCGTTCCGCCAGGTGGGCGGCGACCCCACGCGGCGTCGGGTAGTCGAACAGGAGCGTGGCCGGCAAGGCCAGTCCCGTGAGCCCCTCGAGCCGGTTGCGCAACTCGACCGCGGCCAGTGAGTCGAGGCCCAGTTCCGCCAGCGCGCGGTCCGCTTCGATCGCGGAATCCTCCGAGCCGTGGCCGAGTGCCAGGGCGGCCTCCGCCCGGACCTGCGCGAGGAGAAGAGCACCGCGTTCGTCCGGAGGCGTGGCGGCCAGCCGACGGCGAAGGGAGTCCTCGCCGTCGGTGCCGCGCCCGGCGCGCGATGCGGAGCCGCTCCGTACGGGCCCCCGGCCCGGTACCCGGGAGAGCGGCGCCCCCGGCGCCCCGGTTGCCGCCGGGTCGAGACGAGCTGCCACCAGGACGGGGTCCCGTCCTTCGACGGCGGTGTCGAAGAGCGAGAGGCCCTCCTCGGTCCGCAGCGGGACGAAACCGGAACGGGCCATCCGGCGCAGGTCCGCGTCCCGGAGCGCGGCCGTCATCCCACCGCTCTGCTGCCACGGCCCCCAGGCGAGAGAAGTGCCGGGCAACCCGAGCGCCCTGCGGTGCCGTGCCAGCGCGTCCAGGAACGAGTTCGCCGCCGCGTAGTTGCCCTGGCCGCCGGAGCCGAACACCCCGGCCACCGAGGAGAACAGGGCGAACACCGCCAGGTCGCTGCCCCGGGTCAGCTCGTGCAGGGCCAGGGCCGCGTCCACCTTCGGCCGCAGCACGCGGTCCAGCCGCTCCTGTGTGAGTGCCGGGATCACACCGTCGTCGAGGACCCCCGCGGTGTGCACCACGCCGGTCAGTGGGTGCGCCTCCGGCACGCTCGCGAGCAGAGCGGCGAGCGCCGTACGGTCGGCGACGTCACAGGCTGCCACCGTGACCTCCGCGCCCAGTCCCTTGAGTTCCGCGCACAGCTCGGCGGTGCCGGGCGCATCGGCTCCGCGCCGCCCCACGAGCAGCAGGTGACGCACCCCGTGCGCGACCACGAGGTGACGGGCGAACTCCCGGCCCAGCGATCCGGATCCCCCGGTGACCAGGACGGTGCCGTCCGAGCGCAGCCGACGCGACGCCCCATCGACCGTCTCCGTCGCCGCTCGGGACGCGCGGACCAGTCTCGGTACGTACGCGACACCGTTGCGTACGGCCGTCTGCGGTTCGGGACTCGTCAGGAGCCGTACCAGGGACCCCGCGGAGGCGGGGTGGTCATCGACGTCGACCAGCGAGAAGCGGCCCGGGTTCTCGGTCTGCGCCGAGCGGAGCAGACCCCACACAGGTGCGTGGACGAGCGCGGCTTCGTCGTCGCGGATGCTTCCGTCCCGCTCGGCTCCGGTGGCGACGGCGCCCGAAGTGAGGACGACCAGACGTGAGCCGGCGAGCCGTTCCTCGGCGAGCCAGTCCTGTACGAGCCGCAGCGCCCAGCCGGCCGTACGGTGTGCGGCCGACGCGCGGTCCGTTCGGTCGGCCCCGGTGAGCGGAGGGCAGGCGATCACGACGGCAGGCGCCTCTGCCGCCGCCGAGGCCGGATCCGGATAGGCCGTCGGCCCGATGCCCGCCTGCAGGAGTGCGTCGTCCAGCCACGGGCCGGGCTCGCCCAGGAGCCCGTACAGAGGCGGCTTCCCCGGCATCGGGACGGAGGAATCCGGCAGACGCGTCCAGTCCAGGAGGAACAGAGAGTCGCTGTGCGCGCGAACGCCGCTCAACTGCTCGCGGGAGAGCGGCCGCAGGACGAGCGAGTCCACCGTGGCGACAGGGGCTCCGGTCCCGTCGGCCAGCTCCAGCCGGGCTCTGTCCCCCTCCGTCCGGGACACCCGCACCCGCAGCGTGCGGGCGCCGGACGCGTACAGCCGCACACCGCTCCAGGCGAACGGGAGCGACAGCAGTGCCCCGGTTCCGCCGGCGGTGTCGCCGTCTTCACCGTCCGGGACAGTCCGGTCCAGCATCAAGGTGTGCAGCGCCGAATCAAGCAGGGCCGGATGCAGGGCAAAGAGGTCGGCGTTTCCGTGTTCCCCCTCCGGGAGTTCGATCTCGGCGAGGAGGTCCCCGCCCAGGCGCCAGGCAGCCCGCAGGCCCTGGAAGGCCGGTCCGTAACGGAGCCCGCTGTCCGCGAGTCCCTCGTAGAAGCCGATACCAGCCTCGGTGCCGGGCGACAGCGGGACAGCGCCCGCCGGCGGCCAGGGGGACGGCACGGCCGCGGAGGTCCGCGGTTGCGGAAGGCCGGAGTCCGCAGGGGCCAGGACTCCGGAGGCATGGCGGTTCCAGGGGCCGTCGTCGTATCCGGGAGCGTGCGTCCGCGCGTGGAACACCACGGCCCGGCGCCCGTCCGCGTCCGCTCGCGCCACCTTCACCTGGAGTTCGACCGCCTCGTCGGAGGAGAGCGGAAGCGGCGCGGTCAGCGTCAGTTCCTCCAGTACGGAGGCGCCCACCCGGACCCCGGCGCCGATCGCCATCTCGACGAAGGCCGTCGCCGGCAGGAGCGCCGTGCCCAACACCGTGTGGTCGGCGAGCCAGGGCTGGTCGCGCAGGGACAGCCGACCGCTCAGCAGCAGGCCGTCGTCGTCCGCCGTCGACGTCACCGCTCGCAGGAACGGGTGGGACGCGGCGTCCGGCTCCGCCGCGGACCCCGGCGGGTCGGCGTCCAGCCAGTACCGCTCACGCTGGAACGCGTAGGTGGGCAGCGCCGCACGCCGTGCGCCACGCCCGGCGAAGACCGCCTGCCAGTCCACGTGCACACCGTGCGCGTGGAGCGCGGCCACCGTGGCGAGCAGCGCCCCGGCCTCGGGACGCGCGCCACGAAGCGTCGGGACGGCCAAGGGCGCGGAGCTGTCCGCGCGGCCGCCCGAGGCGGCCGTCACCGTGGCCGCCGGGTCGGAGAAGGCGTCACGTGCCAGGCCCACGAGCACACTGTCCGGGCCGAGCTCCACGAAGTGCGTGGCCCCCCGCTCCCGCAGGTACCGCACCGTGTCGGCGAAACGGACCGGCCGGCGAACATGGTCCACCCAGTACCGGGGTGAGCAGATCTCCTCGGTGGTCGCGGGCCGGTCCGCCACCGCGGTGACGAGGGGGAGTTCCGGTGGGGAGTGGACGATCCCCCGCGCGACCGCGCCGAAGTCCTCGAGCATGGGTTCCATGTGCGCGGAGTGGAACGCATGGCTCACCCGCAGAAGGGTGGCCCCGCGTCCCTGTTCGCGCCAGTGCGCGATGGCCTCCAGCACCGCGGGCTCGTCCCCGGAGACGACCACGGAGCGACCGTTCACTGCCGCGATGTCCACCTCCCGCAGTGAGCCCGCTCCGCCCGCCAGATACGCGGTGACCTCGCTCTCGTCTGCCTGTACGGAGGCCATCGCGCCGCCGGCGGGCAGCGCGTCCATCAGCCGGCCCCGCGCCGCGACCAGGGTGCAGGCGTCCGCGAGGGACAGCACACCGGCGACGTGCGCCGCCGCCAGTTCGCCGACCGAGTGACCGGCCACCAGGTCGGGACGTACGCCCCAGGACTCCAGCAGCCGGAACAGCGAGACCTCCAGGGCGAAGAGTGCGGGCTGCGCGAAGCGCGTCGTGTGCAGGAGCCCGCCCGCTCGCGGGGCCGCGGCGCCCTCGGCGCCCTCCCGGCCGCCTTCGGCGTTCTCGGTGGCGAACACCACGTCCCGCAGTGGCCGCGGCAGAAGCGGGTCCAGCAGTGCGCAGATCTCGTCGAAGGAACGGGCGTAGACGGGATGGGTCTCGTACAGTTCCCGGCCCATGCCCGCCCGCTGGCTGCCCTGCCCGGTGAACATGAAGACCACCGGGCCCGCCGGGCGGGGACCGCTCGTACTCAGGCCCGGCCGGTGGCGGCCTTCCGCCACCGCGTCGAGCGAGGCGAGGAGTTCGTCGCGGTCACCGGCCACCACCACCGCGCGGTGCTCGAAATGGGCGCGGGTCGTGGCCAGCGAGAAACCGAGGTCCAGCAGGTCCGCTCCGGGGCGTTCCCCCACGTGGGCATGGAGTCGCCGGGCCTGCGCCCGCAGCCCCGAGGCGCTCTTCGCCGACACCGGGAACGGCACGGCCGAAACCGGTGCCCCGGCCGTCCGGGCGGCCGGGGATCCGCTGTCCGGGGACCGCCTGTCCGGGCGGCCCGAGTCGTCGGGCTCCTCCGCAGGCGCCTGCTCGATCACCACATGCGCGTTGGTTCCGCTGATCCCGAAGGACGACACACCCGCCCGCCGGGGCCGCCCGGTCCGGGGCCAGGGCACCGAACGGGACAACAATGACACCGCACCCGACGACCAGTCCACGCCGGGGTTCGGCTCCTCGGCGTGGAGCGTACGCGGCAGTACGCCGTGCGCGATCGCCTGGACCATCTTCATCACAGCGGCCATGCCCGCCGCCGCCTGCGTATGCCCGATGTTCGACTTGACCGAGCCCAGCCACAGGGGGTGCTCCCGTGCACCGTCCTGCCCGTATGCCTCCAGGAACGCCTCCGCCTCGATGACGTCACCGAGTCGGGTGCCCGTGCCGTGTGCCTCCACCGCGTCGATCTCCGCGGGTTCCAGCCGCGCGTCGGCCAGAGCCTGGCGGATCACCCGTTGCTGCGCCGGTCCGTGCGGGGCGGTGAGGCCGTTGCTCGCACCGTCCTGGTTCACCGCGGAACCGCGCACCACGGCCAGGACCGGGTAACCCGCACGCCGGGCCTCCGACAGCCGTGTCACCAGCAGCATTCCCGCGCCCTCGGCCCACCCGGTGCCGTCCGCCGCCGCCCCGAACGCCTTGCAGCGGCCGTCGGGAGCCAGCGCGCGCTGCCTGCTGAACTCGACGAAGGACTGAGGCGCCGACATCACCGTGACGCCGCCGGCCAGCGCCAGTGAGCACTCGCCCCTGCGCAGGGCCTGAGCCGCCAGGTGCAGGGCCACCAGCGACGACGAGCACGCCGTGTCCACCGTGACCGCCGGGCCTTCCAGGCCCAGGGTGTAGGCGATACGGCCGGAGGCGACGCTGCCCGCGTTACCGATGCCCAGGTAGCCCTCCACACGCTCCGGTGTGCGGGCGATACGGCCGGCGTAGTCGCTGTACATGAGTCCGGCGTACACGCCGGTGGGCGTGGAGCGCACCGTACCGGGATCGATCCCCGCGTGTTCGAAGGCCTCCCAGGCGACTTCGAGCAGCAACCGGTGCTGCGGATCCATGGCCAGGGCCTCGCGGGGCGAGATCCCGAAGAAGGCCGGGTCGAAGCGGTCGACACCGGACAGGAAGCCCCCCTCGCGTACGTAGGTACGGCCGGCCCGTCCGGCATCCGGGTCGTAGAGCCCGTCCACGTCCCACCCCCGGTCCGTGGGGAAGGGGGTAATGGCGTCGACACCGTCCTCGACCAGCCGCCACAGGTCCTCGGGGCTCTCCACGCCGCCGGGGAAGCGGCACGCCATTCCCACGATGACCACGGGGTCCTCGTCCGTGCCGGCGCCTTCCGGGCGGCCGGGCGTGGCGGTCGTCGTCCGGCCGGTGAGCCGCGCCCGAAGATGTGCGGCGAGCTCGTCCGTGGTGGGGAAGTCGAAGGGCGCGGCATCGGACAGCCGGAGACCGGTCGCCGCCGACAGACGGCTGCACAGCACCGTCGACGTCAACGAGTCCAGCCCCAGGTCACGGAACGCGGTGCCCCGTTCCACCTCGTCCACGGCGCAGCCGAGCACGGCGGCGACCTCGGCCCGCACCAGAGCGGTCAGGTCCGCCTCCCCTGCCTCCGCCAGCGACAGGCCCCCGCCCGGCAGAGGGCGCACGGGCAGGCCGGCGAGCGCGTACCGCCTGACCTTGCCCGAGGCGGTACGCGGGATCGCGTCCACCTCGTGGAGGATCACGGGCACCTTGAACGGTGAGAGGTGATTCCGACAGGCGGCGAGGATCTCTCTCCTGTCGAGGACACCGGCCTTCGCCGGAACCAGGTAGGCGGCCGGGACCTCACCGAGTACGTCGTCCGGGACGCCCGCCACGGCGGCGTCCCTGATTCCCGGCAGCGCCAGCAGCACCGCCTCCACCTCGGAGGGATGGACGTTCTCCCCGGCCCGGATGATCAGCTCGCTGGCCCGGCCCGTGAGGGTGAGTTCACCGCCGGGGCCGATGCGGGCCAGATCACCGGTTCGGTACCACCCGTCGCGCAGGACCTCGGCGGTGTCGTCGGGACGCTGGTGGTAACCGGCCATGACACCGGGTCCGGAGACCCACAACTCGCCCTCGTCCGGCACCTCGGCGCCGCTGCCGTCGCCGATACGCGCCCGCATACCCGGCAGTACACGGCCGCAGGAGCCGGTCACCCGAGCGGTGCCCGGTGCCGTCATGGTGACGGGCCCCGCCTCGGTGCTTCCGTAGTGATCGAGGAACGGAACCCGGCAGACCTCCTCGAAGGCCCGCTGGAAAGCGGGAGGCGCGGCCGCGCCTCCGCTGACGCAGCCACGCAGCGCGGGCGCCTCCAGCCCGTGGGTCCCCACGGCGTCGAGGAGCTGGCCGTACGTCGCCGGTACCCCGGCCAGGAGCGTGACAGGGTCCTCGGTCCGGCGCAGTTCACCCAGCACGTCCACCACGGAGAAGCGCGGCAGGAGCAGGGCGGACGCTCCGGTCACGGTCACCCCGAGAACGCACAGGAGCTGCCCCATGGCGTGGTGCAGGGGGAGGGGCCAGAGCAGGCGGTCATCCGCCGACAGGCCGAGGACGGAGACGAAACCGGCCGCCACCGACGACAGCCGGTTGCGCTGAGTGGACAGCACCCCCTTGGGCAGACCGGTCGACCCGGAGGTGTAGAAGAGCCAGGCCACCTCGTCGAGCCCGAGATCATCAGGAGCCGGCGCGGGCGGCTCGGTGGCGGCCAGGGTCGTGTAACGGAACATGCCCGCTTCGTCGACCGGGTCGCCACTCGCCCTCGCCGCCGGGGATTCGCCTCGCGTCCCGGCATCCTCGTCCTCGTCCTCGACGAGCACCACGCTCAGCCGGGGACGCTCCGGGAGCAACGGCAGCAACTGGCCCACGGAGGACCGGTCGGCGAAGACGAACCGAGCCCCGCTGTCGTCCAGCAGGTGCGCCAACTCGGCGGTGGTGCTCCGCGAGTCCATCGGCACACCGACCGCGCCCGCCCTGAGGACGGCGAGGACGCTCTCGACGGCCTCCACACGACTGCCCAGGAGGATCGCCGCGCGCTCCCCGTGCCGCAGACCGAGGTCGACGAGATGCCCCGCCAGTCTGCCTGTTCGCTGTTCCAGCTGTTCGTAGGTGACACGGGAACGACCGTCCTGGAAGGCGGTCTTGGCACCGAGAAGCCGGGCGTGCTCCCGGAGCAGATCCGGCAGAGGACGGAGAGTGGCCATGTGCGCTGTCACAAGGACGAATACTTCCTCTGGACGGGAGCTGTCGATGATCACGATAGATGACCGGTCTGCCGGGGGCGGCGCCCGGCGAACCCGCAACGGGCCGGACCACGCGTCGAGTTGCCGAGCCGCGCAGGATCAGGAGGATGTCTCACGTGGTGAGTTTCGCGAGTTCCTTGTAGCAGGTCAGGGCTGCGGCGAGGCCGAGGGCGGCCAGGAGGTGGCGGCCTTTTCGTTCGTACCGGACGGTGAGGCGGCGATAACCGAGGAGCCAGGAGATCGACCGCTCGATCCTCCGGCGGCGCCGGCCGAGCCGCTCGCCCGATGCGATTGAGGGACGGGCGATCCGCGCGATGAGGTTTTGGCCGTGGAGCCGGCGGAGGTGCTCCGCGGAGTGGTACGCCTGGTCCGCGCGGACCTTCAGTGGCTTCCTCCGGCGGGCCTCCGCGCCGGGATCGGACGGCGGGGATGCCGGTCACCCCTGGCACCAGGCTCTTCCAGCGCCGCCCGGTGCAGCGGACCTGCGAGGGCGGGCACCGCTGGGCGAACACGACGAAGACCGCGAGCCCCCTGGGCCTGCCGCCGGCCGGCCCTTCTTCCGCCGCATCCGGGCATGGGAAAAGCCTCCGCCCCGCGAGTGGACTCGCGGGGCGGAGGCTTACATGGGGTGGTGGAGATGGCGGGAATCGAACCCGCGTCCAACGGTGCGGAACCAGGGCTTCTCCGAGTGCAGTTCGCTACGCTTTTCTCGGCCCCGGAGGTCACGCGAACAAGCCTCCGACAGGCCCAGCCACTGTTTGATTTCCTTCTCGGCCCCGTGGCCGGGCCGAGAAGTTTAGATCCCTAGTTGATGCCAGGGTCCGGGCCGGGACCACTCCCGGTCTGACACTCCGCAGAGTCTTCGCTTAGCTGCTAATTAGGCAGCGAGGGCGAAGGCGGAGGAATCGCGCTTGGAATTGGCGATTATTGTTTGCGACATATGGTTTACGAGATCATTGCCGCTTCCTCGACTCGCTTCCCCTGCTTCGACATCCGCTGTCGAAACCGATCATCCCCATGTTGATTTTTCAAAACGCACACCTTCGTCGAGGTGCACGCCCCATCGTACGTGACCAACGCCTGACGATGCCAGCGCATTCCCTCCGGGATGCGTCCGCCCCCGCCGGGCCGGCCCCGCTCAGGCGTTCCGCTGCCGCCTGCGGGCCGCCGCGATGGCGCGGTTCGTCTCCCTGGTGTCCTGCTTCTCGCGGAGCGTCTGCCGCTTGTCGTACTCCTTCTTGCCCTTCGCCAGCGCGATCTCGATCTTGACCCGGCCGTCCTTGAAGTACAGGGCGAGCGGCACGATGGTGTGGCCGGTCTCCTGCGACTTGGACTCCAGCTTGTCGATCTCGGCCCGGTGCAGCAGCAGCTTCCGCTTCCGCTTGGCCGTGTGGTTGGTCCAGGTGCCCTGGACGTACTCCGGGACGTGGATGTTGTGCAGCCACGCCTCGTGGTCGTCGATCTGGATGAAGCCGTCGACCAGGGAGGCCCGCCCCATGCGCAGGGACTTCACCTCCGTGCCCATGAGGACGAGACCGCACTCGTAGGTGTCGAGGATCGTGTAGTCGTGCCGCGCCTTCTTGTTCTGCGCGACCATCTTGCGCCCGGTGTCTTTTTCCTTCGCCATAGTGCGGTCATTTTCGCACTACGAACCGCCCCCGAGGCCACTCAATACCGTCTCGGCCCGCTGCTGGGCCCGCTCGTGCACCACGAGGTCGGGCGTGATGCCCCGTCCGTCGACGGTGCGGCCGCCCGGTGTGCGGTACTGGCCGACGGTCAGCTCGGCCACCGAACCGCCCGGAAGCCTGCTGGGCATCTGCACGGAGCCCTTGCCGAAGGTGGGCGAGCCCACGGTGACCGCGCGGCCCCGGTCCTGGAGCGCACCGGTCAGCAGCTCCGCGGCGCTCATCGTGCCGCCGTCGACCAGGACGACGACCGGCCGGTCCGTGTCACCGCCCGGATCGGCGTACAGGGCGCGCTGGTCCCCGCGCACGTCGTACGTGGCGACCAGGCCGCCGTCCAGGAAGGCGGAGGCGGCGACGACGGCCTCGGCGACCAGGCCGCCGGAGTTGGCGCGCAGGTCGAGCAGTATCCCGGCCCCCTCGGGCGCGGTGCGGACCGCCGTGCGGACCTCGCCGCCCGCGCCCTTGGTGAAGGCCGCGACCTTGATCATGACCGCCGGGGAGGGCGTCCCGCCCAGCCGCCGCACGGTGACCGTGTCGGTGGTCAGCCGGGCCCGCTCCAGGGTCCTCGTCCAGCTCCGGCCGTCCCGTACGAGCCCGAGGCGCACCCGGCTGCCCTCGCGCGCCCCCGTACCGTCGCCGCGCAGCAGCGCGACCACCTCGGCGACCGGGCGCCGGTCCACGCGGCGGCCGTCCACGGTGCGCAGCAGGTCCCCGGCGCGGATGCCGGCGCGGTCGGCGGGCCCGCCGGGCTGGACCCGGCCCACGCTGACGCCGCCCTCGGCCGTCCGTCGGGCGGAGAGCCCGACGCCGGTGTACGAGCCGTCCAGCGCCTTCTCGAACTCCTCGTACTCGCGCTCGTCGTAGACCGCCCCCCAGCGGTCCCCGCTGCGGCTGACGACCTCCTCGGCCGCGTCCTTCACGGACGTGCCCTCCGCTTTCGCGTCGGCGGCGGCGGCCTCGATCTCGCGGCGGTCGACCGGGGCGACGGTGGAGGAGACGGCACGGGCCTGCACGCGGGGGCGGGGCTCGGGGGCCTGCGGCAGCGAACCCGTCGCCGCGGCCGTGGCCAGGGCACATCCGAAGGCCAAAGTCAGGACGGCCCCGCGACCGAGGCCGCGGAGCCCGAAGCGGTGCGCAGAGCCCGACATGGCGACGAGTCTAGGACAGGCCCCCTGGGGCGCACGGCCACTCGACCGTGCGCCCCAGGGGGCACTTGTCACACCTTCAGGTACTTGCGGAGCGCGAAGAGAGCGGCAACGGCGGGCATGAGCAGACCGATCGCCAGGACCAGCGGAAGCTTGGTGAGGACCGCGTCCCAACCGATGAAGTCGATCAGGTTCAGCTTCTCCTGGAGGGCGAGGCCGCCGTCGATCAGGAAGTACCGGCCGCCCAGCAGCATCGCGCAGGCCAGCACGCCGCCGATGAGGCCGGCGACGGCCGCCTCCATGATGAAGGGGGCCTGGATGTAGAAGCCGGAGGCCCCCACCAGCCGCATGATGCCCGTCTCACGCCGCCGGCTGAACGCCGAGACGCGGACGGTGTTGACGATCAGGATCAGCGCGATGACGAGCATGAGGATCATCACGTAGATCGCGACGACGTTCATGCCGTTCATCAGCTCGAAGAGGTTGTCCAGGATGGACCGCTGGTCCTGGACGGACTGCACCCCGTCGCGTCCCGCGAAGGCCGTCGCGACGACCTTGTACTTCTCCGGGTCCTTCAACTTGACCCGGAACGACTCCTGCATCTGGTCGGGCGTGATGTTGCCCGCCATCGGGGAGTCGCCGAACTGCTCCTGGTAGTGCTTGTACGCCTCGTCGACCGTCTCGAAGTGGACCGGCTTCTCGACGGCCTCCATCTTCTCCAGGTCGGCCTTGATCTGCGCCTTCTGCTCGGACGTGACGGCGCCCTTGGCGCACTTGGGCATGTCCTTGGCGTCGTTCTTGTTGCAGAGGAAGATCGAGACGTTGACCTTGTCGTACCAGTAGTCCTTCATCGTGCTGACCTGCTCGCGCATCAGCAGCGCACCGCCGAACAGGGCGAGCGAGAGGGCGACGGAGACCACGACGGCGAAGGTCATCGTGAGGTTGCGACGGAGACCGACGCCGATCTCCGACAGGACGAACTGGGCGCGCATGGCGTCCTTTCAGTACTCGATGCTCGAAATGCGCGAAGGGCCGGGACCCCTCGGTCAGTGCTGGTAGCCGTAGACGCCGCGCGCCTGGTCGCGTACGAGACGGCCCTGTTCGAGCTCGATGACGCGCTTGCGCATCTGGTCGACGATGTTCTGGTCGTGGGTCGCCATGATCACGGTGGTGCCGGTCCGGTTGATCCGGTCCAGCAGCTTCATGATGCCGACGGAGGTCTGCGGGTCGAGGTTGCCGGTCGGCTCGTCCGCGATCAGCAGCATCGGGCGGTTCACGAAGGCGCGGGCGATGGCCACGCGCTGCTGCTCGCCACCGGACAGCTCACCGGGCATCCGCTCCTCCTTGCCGCCGAGGCCGACGAGGTCGAGGACCTGCGGGACGGCCTTGCGGATCTCGCCGCGCGGCTTGCCGATGACCTCCTGGGCGAAGGCCACGTTCTGCGCGACGGTCTTGTTGGGCAGCAGGCGGAAGTCCTGGAAGACCGTGCCCAACTGACGGCGCATCTGCGGCACCTTCCAGTTGGACAGCCGCGCGAGGTCCTTGCCCAGCACGTGGACCGCGCCCGTACTGGCGCGCTCCTCGCGCAGGATCAACCGCATGAAGGTCGACTTGCCGGAGCCGGAGGAGCCCACCAGGAAGACGAACTCACCCTTCTCGATGTCCAGCGAGACATCGCGCAGAGCCGGTCGGGTCTGCTTCGGGTAGGTCTTGGAGACGTTGTCGAATCGGATCACGGATGCACCATGGTCGGCCGGGAGTAGGTGAGCGTGACCATACGCGAACCCGGCTCGGACGCGCAGGCGGCGTCCACTGATGGGCGTTTTGTGGCGGATCTGCCCCCGGACGGATGCAGGTCGTGCCGGGCCTTGTCCAGGGGGCCGCGCCGAATGCCGCGCGAGCTGGCACAGTGGTGGGGGGAACGGTCGCGTTCCCCGGAGCGTTGTGCGGAGTGGAGAGCAGGGCGAGCGGCTCCGCCGCGCGGGAGGAGGAATGCGCATGACCTATGACCGACTGGTGTGCGCGAACTGCGCGGCGCCCGTGAGCGAGGGCCGCTGCCGCGTCTGCCGCGCCGTGCGGCAGCAGATGCTGGAGGAGGAGGGCCAGGGCCCGCTGGCCGGGATGAGCCCGGTCATGCTGATCGCCCTGATGGTGGTGCTGCTGACGGCGCTCGCGCTGCTGGCCCACCGGGCGGCCTGACCGGCCGGTCCCCGCGGCTGCCCCTATCCGTCCCCCGCGGGGGACGACAGACGTACGCGTACGGCCGCCTGAGCGGCCGGGAAGCGCGAAGGGCCCAGGAGAGGCATTGGACGCCCTCCTGGGCCCTTCTCGGTGCTCATCGGCCTCATCGGCCCCGTGAGGCGGGGTGCGGCGCTCCCGTCAGGGGCCGCCGCACCCCGTCACCCGGCTAGGCGACCGTACGGCCGCCGGCGACGAGACGCGGCAGGATACGGAAGCCGATGCCGCCGGCGATCATCGTCGCGGCGCCGATGACCAGGAACGTGGTCTCGGCCGCACCGGTCTCGGCCAGCTCTTCCTTGCCCTTGCTCTGCTGGACCGGCGCGTTGCCGACGCTGTTGGTGGCGGTGCCGTCGGCGCACTCCGCCCCGTCGAGGTCGACGGTGCAGGTGCCGACGCCACCGTTGGAGCCGGTGTCCGGGGAGATCGGGTCCGTGGGGTCGACCGGGTCCGTGGGGTCGGTGCCGATCGGGTCCTCCGGGTCGACGGGGTCGGTGCCGCCCTGGTCGCCGCCGCCCTGGTCGCCGCCACCCTGGTCGCCGCCGCCCTGGTCGCCGCCGCCCTGGTCGCCGCCGCCCTGGTCGCCACCGCCCTGGTCGCCACCGCCCTGGTCGCCACCGCCCTGGTCGCCACCGCCCTGGTCGCCACCGCCCTGGTCGCCACCGCCCTGGTCGCCGCCACCCTGGTCGCCGCCACCCTGGTCGCCGCCACCCTGGTCGCCGCCACCCTGGTCGCCACCGCCCTGGTCGCCGCCACCCTGGTCGCCGCCACCCTGGTCGCCGCCGCCCTGGTCGCCGCCGCCCTGGTCGCCGCCGCCCTGGTCGCCACCGCCCTGGTCGCCGCCTTCGGACGTACCGCCCGCGTCAGCGCCACCGGCGGGGTTCTCGCCGTCGTCCAGCACCGACACCTGCGTGGTGACGCCGCTGTCGCCGGCGTCCACGCCGATCTCCAGGGCCTGTGCCGCGCCGGCCGCGGTCAGCGAGGCGCCTGCGGCGATCACCGCACCCGCGGCGATCCGCGCGACGCGGACACGCGTCTTCTTCGTCATCTGTCGCTACCCCCAGTAGCCATTCGTCAGTGGAGCAGCCGTATGCGGTCCGCGGTCCCTCGGGGGAGTCGTTCTCGACAGGTCCACGTCGTGCCGTGGTCGTCCCGCCGCCCCCGGTTCACACCCGTCCCAGACATACGCACGCTGCTCCAGCACCCTGCCAGAGTTGCGGATTACGTCAAGGGCATTCCGTGCACTACACACCGGTATGCGGGCTCTTGACGGTTATACAGAAGCAGGACTGTGACGCAGCGGGCACCGGTTCCCCTTCCCGTGTCCGCCCGCGCGCCAACGCAGGAGGGCCCGGACAGTCGCCTGTCCGGGCCCTGACCGCCTGCGGTCGGCGTTACTTCTCCCGCTGCTTGCGCCAGCGGATGCCCGCCTCGACGAAGCCGTCGATCTCGCCGTTGAAGACCGCTTCCGGGTTGCCCATCTCGTACTCCGTACGCAGGTCCTTGACCATCTGGTACGGGTGCAGCACGTACGAACGCATCTGGTTGCCCCAGGAGTTGCCGCCGTCGCCCTTGAGCGCGTTCATCTTCGCCTGCTCCTCCTGGCGGCGCCGCTCCAGCAGCTTGGCCTGGAGGACGTTCATCGCGGACGCCTTGTTCTGGATCTGCGAGCGCTCGTTCTGGCAGGAGACGACGATGCCGGTCGGCAGGTGGGTCAACCGGACCGCGGAGTCCGTGGTGTTGACGCCCTGACCGCCGGGGCCCGAGGAGCGGTACACGTCGACGCGCAGCTCGGACTCGTCGATCTCGATGTGGTCGGTCTGCTCGACGACCGGGAGCACCTCGACGCCGGCGAAGGACGTCTGGCGGCGGCCCTGGTTGTCGAAGGGCGAGATCCGGACCAGGCGGTGGGTGCCCTGCTCGACGGAGAGCGTGCCGTAGGCGTACGGGACCTGGACGGCGAAGGTGGTCGACTTGATGCCGGCCTCTTCGGCGTACGCCGTCTCGTAGACCTCGGTCTTGTAGCCGCGCTGCTCGGCCCAGCGGAGGTACATGCGCTGGAGCTTCTCCGCGAAGTCGGCGGCGTCGACACCGCCGGCCTCGGCCCGGATGGTCACCAGGGCCTCGCGGGCGTCGTACTCGCCGGACAGGAGGGTGCGGACCTCCATCTCGTCCAGCGCCTTCTTCACCGACGCCAGCTCGGCCTCCGCCTCGGCGAGCGCGTCGGCGTCGCCCTCGTCCTCGGCGAGCTCGAAGAGGACTTCGAGATCGTCGATGCGCCCGCGCAGGGCCTCGGCCTTGCGGACCTCGGCCTGGAGGTGGGAAAGCTTGCTGGTGATCTTCTGGGCCGCCTCCGGGTCGTCCCACAGGGACGGCGCCGCTGCCTGCTCCTCGAGCGCGGCGATGTCCGCCCTCAGCGCATCCAGGTCCAGGACGGCCTCGATCGACCCCATGGTCGAGGAGAGGGACTTCAGCTCTTCGGAAATATCGACGACTGCCACGGGTCCAGCGTAACGGCTGGGCGGCTGAAGCTTGCCCGCGCGGGGGAACCGGACGCCGCCGGGGCCCCGGCGCACCCGCGCCCGCCCCGGCGGGCCGGGCGGTCGGACCGGGGCCGTAGGAACCGGTCGTGCGGGGGCCGCGGCCGGGCTTACGCAGGCGTGCGGGCCGGTCGTGCGGGCTCGCGCGGGCTCGTCGTACGGGGTCATAAAGGCCCGTCGCACGGGGGCCCGCAGGCTGGTCGTACAGGGTCACGCGGGCCCGTGGCGCGGGCCGCGCCGGGCGGTCGTACGGGCTGCTCGGCGATCGTCCTACGGGCGGGTCGGCGGTCGTCGTGCGGGCGGTGGTGCGGGCCATGCGACGGTCGTCGCGCGGGCGGCGGTGCGGGTCCAGTCGTACGGGCCGTGCGGCAGTCGTCGCGCGGGCGATGGCGCGGGTCCAGTCGTACGGGCCGTGCGGCAGTCGTCGCGCGGGCGATGGTGCGGGTCCAGTCGTACGGGCCGTGCGGCTGATCGTCGTGCGGGTCTACGGGAAGGCCGGGGCCGAGTTCTCGCCGTCCTGGGGGGTTCGGTCGCCCTCGCCTCCGCCGGTCGCCAGCCAGCCTCCCACCGCGACGGCCCCGCACAGGGCGAGGCCGGCGACGGAGAGGGTGATCCGGCGCTTGCGGACGGCGGCCGCCTTGTTGCGGGCGGAACCGGGGCGGGGCCGGCCCGGAGCGCGGGGGGCGCGGGCCGTGCCCAGGGGGCCGCCGGCCAGCTCGTCGGGGGCGGGGACGCGCATACTCGTGTGGGTGTCCCGGTTGGAGTCGGGCGCGGAGCCGGGCACCAGCGGGACCGCGCCGCGGCGGCGCGGCTCCTCGGCGGGGGCGTACTGCTGCTCGTCGTAGGCCGGGGAGTGCGGGTCGCCCTCCTCCGCCTCGGGCTCGTCCACCTCCAGCGGGGGTATCCCCGCCAGCAGGGGCAGCAGGTCGCGCAGGCGCACGGCCAGCTCCGAGGCGCGCAGCCGGGAGGCCGGGGCCTTGGCCAGGCACTGCACCAGGAGCTGCCACAGCTCCTCGGGGATGCCGGGGAGCGGGACGACGGTCTCGGTGACGTGGCGGCGCAGGACGGCGCCGGGGTGGCCGCCGCCGAAGGGGGTGAACCCGGCGAGCAGCTCGTAGAGCACGGTCGCCAGGGCGTAGATGTCGACGGCGGCGCGCGGCGGAAGGCCCTCGACGATCTCGGGCGCCAGGTAGTCCGGCGTACCGATGATCTTCGTGGTCCGGGTGCGGAGCGGGGTGTCGATGAGCTTGGCGACGCCGAAGTCGGTGAGGAGGGCGGGGTGGGCGCCGCCCGGTCCGAGCGGGCCCTCCATGTCGAGCAGGATGTTCTCCGGCTTGACGTCCCGGTGGATCACCTGGGCCTTGTGCGCGGCGGCCAGGCCGTCCGCGACGTCCGCGACGATCGCGACGGCGGCCTCGGGGGCGAGGCGGCGCTCGCGGTCCAGGCGGGTGCGCAGGTCGGTGCCGCGTACGAGCGTCATGACCAGGGCCAGGTCGTTGCCGTCCACGACGAGGTCGTGGACGGCGACCACGTGCGGGTGGTCGAGCCCGAGCAGGGCGGTGCGCTCCTGGACGAAGCGGCCCACCAGCTCCTGGTCGGACGCGAGGTCCTCGCGGAGCAGCTTGATGGCGACCGGGCCCTCGGGCCCCTCGCCGAGCCACACCGTGCCGGCGCTGCCGCGCCCCAGGATCTGGTGGGCGGTGTACCGGCTGCCGATATTCCGTGCCACGACTGCTCCCTCAGCGGCTGGCGGTGGACCCCCGGTCGACAAAGTTACGCGGCGTTCGAGGCGCCGCGCGCCCGGCATGGCGCCAACCCGCACTTCTCCGGGTCATATCGCCCCGGAGAAGTCGACAAACGGACGGCGGAAGCGGTCAGCCGCCCGTACCGGAGGTGTCGGAGGGGGTGCTGCCGGCGTTATCGCCGAGCTGGGAGAGCCAGTCGGTGACCGTGCCGATCGCGTCGCCGATCGCCTCCCAGTAGCCCTTGCCCTGGGCGACCCAGTCCTGGAGCGGGGTCAGCTCCCAGATGAGCCAGCCGGCGACGACCAGCAGGATCACGGTGAACAGGCAGCCCTTGAGGCAGCCGAGGCCGGGGATGCGCATCGGGTTGGCGCTGCGCTGCCGGGGCGGCCGCGGCTCCCTCGGCTGCCGCGGGGCGGGCTGCTGGGGCGGCGGCTGCGGGGGCGCGTACGGCTGCTGGGGCTGCTGCGGCTGCTGGTAGCGCTGCGGCTGCTGGTGCTGCTGGGGCGGGTACTGCTGGTGCTGCGGGGGCTGCTGCCTGCGCTGCGGAGGCTGCTGCTGGTGCTGTGGAGGCTGCTGGGGCGCCTGGCGCTGGGGGCGGCGGCGCAGCGGGTCCTGGCTCGGGTCGAGGTACTGGACCTGCGTCTGCTCGTTGCGGTCGCGGGCCGCCTGGAGCTGCGACTGCCAGGGGTGCGGGCCGTCCGGCTGCGGCGGCCCGTCCGGGCGCTGCGGCACGGGCGGCAGGACGGCGGTCGGGTCGGCGTTGCCGGAGCCGCCGCCCGGCCCCTGGCCGGTCTGCTGGAGCACGCTGGTGGGGGCGGCGGGATCGTACGAACCCGCGGTGCTCGGCAGCACCTGCGTGGGGTCGGCGTTCTGGGCGGTGTCCGGGACGGCGGTGGGCGCCGGGTCGGGGGCGAGCAAGGCGCCCACCCCGTCGGCGGCGGCGATCTGGGCCGAGTTCGCGTGGACGCCGATGCCCTCGGCGACCGTGCGCAGGCCGCGGGCCAGGTTCTCGGCGCTGGGCCGCCGGTCCGGGTCCTTGCTCAGGCAGCGTTCGATGACCGTCCACAGCGGCGCCGGGACGGTGGAGGGGCGGCGGGGCTCCTCGCTGAGGTGGCGGTGCAGGACTTCGAGGGCGGTGCCCCCGGAGAACGGCGGGCGGCCGGTGACCAGCTCGTACAGCAGGATGCCCGCGCCGTAGACGTCGACGGCGGAGGTCTGCGGGCGGCCCTCGGCGGACTCCGGCGCCACGTAGGCGGGGGTGCCGACGAACTCGTGGGTGCGGGTCAGCCCCGGAGAGTCGGCCAGGCGCGCGATGCCGAAGTCGGTGAGCATCGGGGTCATCCGGCCGTCGCGCTCGTCGAGCAGCACGTTGGCGGGCTTGAGGTCGCGGTGGACGACGCCGTCGGCGTGGCTGGCGGCCAGCGCGTCCGCGATCTGCGCGGTGAGCAGGGCGGCGGCGACCGGGGTGAGCGGACCGTTCTCGCGGAGGTAGCGGTGCAGGTCGGGGCCGTCGATGAGGTCCATCACCAGGGCGAGGAGGTCGCCCTCGACGACGAGGTCCCGCGTGCGCACGATGTTGGGGTGCGTCAGGCGCAGGAGGACCGAGCGCTCCCGCAGGAACCGCATCACGACGTCGGGGTCGTTGGCCAGCTCCTCCTTGAGGACCTTGATCGCCACGGTCTCGCCGGGCTGGCCCGCGACGGCCGCCTCGGCGCCCGCGGTCTCCCGCTGGCGTGCTCGCCAGACGGTGCCGGTGGCGCCGCGTCCGAGCGGCTCCTCCAGGAGGTATTTGCTGCCTACAGGCCGCACGTCATGCGCTCCCTGCTGATCGTGGTGCTTGCCGTCCGCCGGGGCCTGCCCGGATGTTCCGGCCCACTCTAGGCCCTGGGAACGGGGCGTCGGCAGTGCCGCCGGACGGGCGCCGGCGGGCGCGTACGGGGGGAAGACGCGCGGAACGGGCCGAAGGTTGCCGCGCGGTCGCGCCTCGGGACCGCCTCCTCCGGATCGAACACGGGAACGGGAGCGCCATCGCCGTTCGTTCCACGGCGGGCCCGCCCGCCGTGGTGGCCCCGCGAACGGCGGTATCCGGACGCGGGCAGGTGCTTTTGCGCCCACCGCCGACCATTCAAGATCATTTACAGGTGACCGCCGGGCGTGTTGTCGGCGGCAGGTGCGAGGATGCCTCCAGCACGGATCCGCGAGGTCGGAATCTCGCGGTCCGCGACGACCTGTTACGGACGACGTGTCCGTGCCGGGTGGGGGGATCACAGGGCGTTCCCCTGCCGGGCGCCCCGCGCAGAAGGGACCGCCGACGGCGATGCAGATCCGGCTGACCGTCCTCGCGCCGCGCAGCGGCCAGACCCCGCCGCGCGCCTGCGACGTGCTCGTCACCGCCCCCGCCGGGACGGCGCTGGCGGCGGTCGCCTCGCAGCTCGCCGCCGCCGTGGCCGGCCCCGACAGCTCCCAGGGCGGCGGGGCCGTCGTGCTCTTCGCCGGGCGGGAGCGGCTCGACGCGCACCGCGTCGCGCTGGGCGAGCCGCCCCTGGTGGACGGCGCGCTGCTCACGCTCCAGGTCCCCGGTGAGGACGAGGCGACGGACGACGCCGTCCCGGCCCGGTTGCACGTGGTCGCCGGACCGGACGCGGGCGGGGTCCACCTGCTGCACGGCGGGCAGATCCGGATCGGCCGCTCCGCCGACGCCGACGTCCCGCTCGACGACCCGGACGTGTCCCGGCTGCACTGCGCGGTCACCGTCCTGGACGACGGCCGCGTCACGGTGGCGGATCTCGGCTCGACGAACGGCACCTCGCTGGACGGCCTGGAGGTGCGCGACCGCCCGGTCCGCCTCGCGCCGGGCGCGCTGCTCCGGCTCGGGGAGTCGGCCCTGCGGCTCACGACTGGTTCCCGTCCGGCGGCGCTGCCGGCCGCCCCGGACGGCGAGGGGCATCTGCGGGTGCCCGTCGCCGAGCGGCGGCCGCCCGCCGCCGCCCCGTCCGACCACCCCGGCGCCCCGCCCGGCCCGGCCGCCGGGGCCCCCGGCCCCGCCGCCCCCCGGCCGGAGGCCGCCGCGGCCGGACCGGGCGCGGACCGGGCCGGCCGTCCCCCCGCCCCCGGCGAGCGGCCCGACGCCGCCGGGCCCCGGCGCGGCGGCCTGGGGGCCTGGGCCCGGCGGCTCACGGGGGGCGCGAAGCAGGACCCGGCGCCCACCCCGGAGCCGTGGGCGCGGCCCGGTCCGGACGCGGCGGCCGGCGTGTACGGCCGATCCCCCGCCGACGCCCCGCACGGCGTCGCGGAGGCGGCGTACGGTGCGCCCTCGGGCGCGTACGGCGGCCCCGACGACGGCCCCGGCGGCGCGGGCCACCTCGCCTCCCCGGCCTCCCCGCTCTCCCCCTTCTCCGCCCTGCCGTCCGCGCCCGAGGGCACCTGGCCGGACCCGGCCGCCCTGCTGCTGACCGCGCTCGGCCCCGGCCCCCGGCTGTGGGAGCGCCACGCGGACCACCCGGAGGCGCTGGTGATGCGCCTGGGCACGACGGACCGGGCCGACGTGCCCTGCGTGCCGGTGACCGTGGGGCTGCGGGAGGCCGGTTCGCTGGGGCTGGCCGGGCCGCGCGCCCGGCTGGCGGGGCTGGCCCGCGCGGCGGTGGCGCAGCTCGCCGCGCTGCACGCCCCGTCCGACCTGGAGATCGTCCTCATCAGCGCGGACCGCTCCCGCCCGCCGGAGGAGCGGCGGCGCGAGTGGGCCTGGCTGGGATGGCTGCCCCACCTGCGCCCGACGCACGGGCAGGACTGCCGCCTCCTCCTCGCGTACGACCGGGAGCAGGCGGACGCCCGTACGGCCGAGCTGGTGCGCCGGCTGGACGAGGGCCCGCTGGGTCCCGACTGGCCGAGCCTGGACCGGGCCGCGGTGGCCGAGGCCGCCCGCGCCCACACGGGGCCGCGCACGGTGGTCGTGCTGGACGGCGACCCCGGTACGGCGGCGCTGCGCGAGACCGCGGCCCGGCTGGCCGGGGCCGGGGCGGCGGCCGGGATCCATCTGATCTGCCTGGCCGAGACCCCGGCCGCCTCGCCCGCCTCCCCGGTGGCCGCGACGTACGACGCCGCCTGCCGGGCCTCCCTCGCCTTCCGCGAGTGCGGGGCGGTCGCACTGCTCAGCGGTGACGTCGCCACCGCGCTGCGCCTGCTGCGCACGGCGGGCGGACAGGTCGCGGGGCACGGCACGGTGGCCGCCGTGGACGCGGTGTCGGCGGCCTGGGCCGAGCGGTTCGCGCGGGCGCTGGCCCCGTTGCGCGAGGAGGGGTCGGCCGCGCTGGCGGGCCGCCCGACGACGGCGGCGCTGCCGCCGTCCGCCCGGCTGCTGGACGAGCTGGGGCTGGCCCGCGCGACACCCGCCTCGCTGATGGCCCGCTGGGCGTCCACGGCGGAGTGCCCACCGGGCGCCTCCGCGCCCCGCCCGCCCGCGGCCTCCCCGTCCCGCGCGGACCCGGACACCCTCGGCCGGGGACGCACGCTCAGCACGGGCCCGCGCATCGGCCCCCAGCGCACCGCGCCCTCCCCGCACCCCGGCGACCCCGACCGCACCCCGTACCCGGCGGCGCGGTGGGCCGGGGCGGGCGAGAGCGGCGAGGCGGTGGGCGGGGACGCCGTGCGGTCCACCGGCCCGCAGGCCGGGCGGCCGGTCGTCGTGCTCGGGGCGGGCCCCCGCGGCCCCCTCAGCGTCGACCTCTCCGCGGAGGGGCCGCACCTGCTCGTCGAGGGCCCGCCGGGCAGCGGCCGCACCGAGCTGCTGCGGGCCGTCGCCGCGTCCCTCGCCTCGGCGGCCCGGCCCGACCGGCTCGGCATCCTCCTCGTCGACGGCTTCGGCGGCGAGCGCGGGGAGCGCGGCGAAGGGCTGCTCCCCTGTACGGAGCTGCCGCACGTCTTCACGCACCTGGTGGCCTCCGACCCGGTCCGGATGCGGGAGTTCGCCCAGGCCCTGGGCGGTGAGCTGAAGCGGCGCGCCGAGCTCCTCGGCGACCTCGACTTCGCCGCCTGGCACGAGCACCGCGCCCGGCAGGAGACCTCCCCCCACGCGGTGGGCCGGCGGACGCCGAGCGGCGCGGAGCGCCGCGGCGAGGCGGACCCGACGGCCGGCGGCACCCTGCGGCTGCGCGCGGCCGCCGCCCGGCCCGCGGCGCCGGGGCCCTCCCCGCTGCCCCGGCTGGTCGTCCTCGCCGACGACTTCGACGCGCTGGTCGCCCCGGCGCTCGGCAGCCCCGGACGGCCCGCCGCCGGTTCGGTGGTGCGGGCCCTGGAGGCCGTGGCGCGGGACGGGGGACGGCTCGGGGTGCACCTGGTCGCCGCCTCCGCGCGCCCCGACCGCACCGAGGACACCGACCTGGCCCGGCGGGCGGGGCTGCGCATCGTGCTGGACGCCCCGGTGCTGCCGCCCTCCCCGGACGAGCCGGCTCCGGGGCGCGGCCGGCTCGGGCATCCGGACGGGCGGGTGACGCCGTTCCAGGGCGGCCGGGTCACCGGCCGCATCCCCCGCACGGCGACGCTGCGCCCCACCGTCGTACCGCTGGAGTGGGAGCGGATGGGCGATCCGCCGACGCGGCGGCCGGTCAGGGAGCTGGGCAACGGGCCCACGGACCTGGCACTGCTCGCCAGCGCGCTGGAGCGCGCGGCCCGTTCGGTCGGCGCCGAGCCGCTGCCCGCGCTCGTTCCCTACTCCCCCTGATCCCCCCTGCCCCCGACCTGCGTTTCCACTCTCTGACGCGACGTCACGAGCCCATCACGATCACGGTGTTGGGCACTCCGACGGTATTGCGGGGCCCGTGCGCCGGGCGTAGGACTGTGCGCACGGACGACGATGTCCGGCCACACGCACACGGCCGGGCGCACGGGAAGAGACGGGGGCACGAATGCGCACCACGCTTCGTATACGCAGGGCCGCGATCGCCTTCACGGCGGTCGGCGCTCTGGCGCTCACCGGCTGCGGTGGCGACGGCGGCAAGAAGACCGGGGGCGGTTCCGGGAAGGGCACGGACGCCTCGGCCGCGGTCGAGCTGCCGAAGCTGGACGGCCAGAGCCTCTCGGTGGCCGCGGTCTGGACGGGCCCCGAGCAGGCCAACTTCGACAAGGTGCTGGACGAGTTCGAGAAGCGTACGGGTGCGGAGGTCGCCTTCGTCCCGGCACAGGACCCGATCATCAACTTCCTGGGGACCAAGATCCAGGGTCAGCAGCCGCCGGACGTGGCGATGATCCCGCAGGTCGGGGCCGTGCGGCAGGCGGTCGCCAAGAAGTGGGCCAAGCCGCTGGGCCCCGAGGCGAAGGCCCAGCTCACCAAGAACTACGCGCGGGTCTGGCAGGACCTCGGCGCGGTGGACGGCACCCCGTACGGCGTGTACTTCAAGGCCGCCAACAAGTCGCTGATCTGGTACAACACCGCCGCGTTCGAGAACGCGGGGGTCAGTGAGCCCGCCACCTGGAAGGACTTCCTGGCCACCGCCGAGACCGTCTCCGCCTCCGGGGTCACCCCGGTCTCGGTCGGCGGCGCCGACGGCTGGACCCTCACCGACTGGTTCGAGAACGTCTACCTCTCCGTGGCGGGCCCGGAGAAGTACGACCAGTTGGCCAAGCACGAGATCCCGTGGACGGACCCGTCCGTGAAGGAGGCGCTGACCTCGCTGGCCGAGCTGTTCGGCCGGCCCGAGCTGATCGCGGGCGGGGCGGACGGGGCGCTGCAGACGGAGTTCCCGGCGTCGGTGACCCAGACGTTCACCGGGGGCGACCAGCCCAAGGGGGCCATGGTCTTCGAGGCCGACTTCGTCGCCGCCAGCATCGCGGAGACCGAGGCGGAGATCGGCACGGACGCCAAGGTGTTCCCGTTCCCGGCGGTCGGCTCCGAGGCGCCGGTGGTGACCGGGGGCGACGCGGCGATCGCGCTGAAGGACACCGAGGGCGCGCAGGCCCTGCTGACCTGGCTGGCCTCGGCCGACGCCGCGAGGATCTGGGCCGGGGCGGGCGGGTTCATCTCCCCGAACAAGGGCCTGGACTTCGCCGCGTACCCGAACGACGTGCAGCGCACGATGGCCCGGGCGCTCGTCGAGGCCGGGGACGACGTCCGGTTCGACATGTCCGACCAGGCCCCGCAGTCGTTCGGCGGGACGCCGGGGAAGGGCGAGTGGAAGATCCTCCAGGACTTCCTGAAGAACCCGAAGGACATCGCCGGGGCCCAGGAGCGGCTGGAGTCCGAAGCGGCCAAGGCGTACAAGAGCTGACGCCGTGACGACAGCGACCGCCGGGGGCGCCGAAGCGGCGCCCCCCGCCGACGAGACCCTTCCCCCGCCGCCCCCGAGATCCCGCCGGGGGGCGAAGCGCTCCCGCGGGCTGCTCGCGGCGGCCTTCCTGCTGCCCGCGCTGGTGCTGCTCGGCGCCCTGGTGCTCTACCCCATCGGCTACTCCGTCTACCGGTCGTTCTTCGACCAGGCCGGCACGGGCTTCGCCGGGTTCGACAACTACACCGCCCTGTTCACCGACGACTCCCTGCTCACCGCGGTGAGGAACAACGCGATCTGGATGGTCCTCGCCCCCACGGTCGCCACCGCCCTCGGGCTGATCTTCGCGGTGCTGACCGAGCGGATCCGCTGGGGCACCGCGTTCAAGCTGGTCGTCTTCATGCCGATGGCGATCTCGATGCTGGCCGCCGGCATCATCTTCCGCCTGGTGTACGACCAGGCGCCCGAGCGCGGCGTCGCCAACGCCGTCGCGGTGAGCGTGCACGACACGTTCTCCGCGTCCGCCGGCTATCCGAAGGCGCGCCCGCTGCCGGTGCACCCGCTGAAGGAGGGCGGGGACGGGTCCTTCGTGTCGAAGGAGCCGATCCGGGCGGGCGGGCCGGTGCTCGTGCCGCTGGTCGGCGTGGCCCCGGCCGCAATGCCGGACGAGGCGCGGCCGGCCCGGCCCGCCCCGACGGCGTCCGGGGACGGCATCGCCGGCACGGCCTGGCTGGACTTCACCCGCGGCGGCGGCGGAAGGCCCAACGCCGTGGACGCGCGGGAGCTGGGCCTGTCGGGCCTGACGGTCGAGGCGGTTCGGGACGGCGAGGTCGTCGCCACGGCGAAAGCCGCCGCGGACGGCTCCTTCACCCTGCCCGCCTCGGCGAAGGGGGCCCTGCTGCGCCTTCCCGCAGACAACTTCCGCGAGCCGTACAACGGCGTCGACTGGCTCGGCCCGTCCCTGGTGACGCCCGGCATCATCGGCAGCTACGTGTGGATGTGGGCCGGGTTCGCCATGGTGCTGATCGCCGCCGGGCTGGCCGGGCTGCCGCGCGAGCTCCTGGAGGCGGCCAGGGTGGACGGCGCCAACGAGTGGCAGGTGTTCCGCCGGATCACCGTCCCGCTGCTGGCCCCGGTCCTCGCGGTGGTCCTGGTGACGCTGATGATCAACGTGTTGAAGGTCTTCGACCTGGTGTTCATCATCGCGCCCGGCTCCTCCCAGGACGACGCGAACGTGCTGGCGCTCCAGTTGTACCGGTCCTCGTTCGGCACGGACGCGGACCTCGGGATCGGCAGCGCCATCGCGGTGCTCCTGCTGCTGCTGGTGCTGCCGGTGATGCTGGTCAACATCCGGCGCATCCGGAAGGAGGGACGCCGATGAGCACGCGTGAACCGGCCCCGCACAGGGCCCGAGCGCGGCGCGCCGCCGAGCCGGCCGGGTCCGGCCGCTCCCTCGCCGCGCGCGTCGCCGAGCGGGCGGGCGGCGGGGCGATGCGGGTCTTCCTGGTCCTGGTGGCCCTGTTCTGGCTGATGCCGACGATCGGCCTGCTGCTCTCCTCGCTCCGCGATCCGCAGGACATCGCGGCGACCGGGTGGTGGAAGGTCCTCGCCGCCCCCTCGGAGCTGACGCTCGAGAACTACCAGCGCCTGCTGGACAACACGACGATCACCGGCTCGCTCATGAGCACCGTCATGATCACCGTGCCGTCCACCGTGCTGGTCGTGGTGCTCGGCTCGCTCGCCGGATACGCCTTCGCCTGGATGGAGTTCCCCGGCCGCGACGGGTGGTTCCTGCTGGTCGTCGGGTTGTTGGTGGTGCCGGTGCAGGTCGCGCTGATCCCGGTCTCCGAACTCTTCGGCACGATCGGCATCTTCGAGACGACGCTCGGGGTGGTGCTCTTCCACACGGCCTTCGGCCTGCCGTTCGCCGTCTTCCTGCTGCGGAACTTCTTCGCGGAGATCCCGCGCGAACTGCTGGAGGCCGCCCGGCTCGACGGGGCGGGCGAGATCCGCCTCTTCACACGGGTCGTGCTGCCGCTGGGCGGTCCGGCCATCGCCTCCCTGGGGATCTTCCAGTTCCTGTGGGTGTGGAACGACATGCTGGTCGCGCTGGTCTTCGCGGACTCCGGCTCGCCGCCGATCACCGTGGCCCTGCAGCAGCAGGTACGCCAGTTCGGCAACAACATCGACGTCCTCGCGCCCGGCGCGTTCGTCTCGATGGTGATCCCGCTGGCGGTGTTCTTCGCCTTCCAGCGGCAGTTCGTCAACGGCGTCATGGCCGGGGCCGTCAAGTAGCCCGACCCGTACGGGCGTACGGCTGTGCGACTGTGCGTCGATCGGGTGCGGCCCGGTCCCTCCGGGGCCGGGCCGCTCCCGCGCGGGCGTCCCCCGAATGCCACGCCTGCCGTAACCCTGTCATTCCATCCGACGTTTGCGGGCCACCTGGTTCCCGCGAACGACCCATGGATGTGTAGTGCCCCGGTTCACCGTCATCGTGCCCGCATTCCGGGTCCAGGCGTATCTGCACGCGTGTCTGGACTCCGTGCTGAGCCAGTCCTTCGAGGACTACGAGGTCATCGTGGTCGACGACGGCTCCCCCGACGCCTGCGGGCCGATCGCGGACGAGTACGCCCGCCGGGACCCCCGCGTCACCGCCCTCCACCTGCCGCGCAACACCGGCCTCGGGCCGGCCCGCAACGCCGGGATGGGCCGCGCCGCCGGCGACTACCTGATCTTCCTGGACGGCGACGACACCCTCGTGCCGGACGCGCTCCAGGCCATCGCCGACCGGATCGGGGCGACCGGCGAACCGGACGTCCTGATGTACGACTACGCCCGCACCTACTGGTCCGGCCGCAGCGTGCGCAACGTCCTGGCGGCCCACCTCGACGAGAGCGGCCCCGCGCGCTTCCGGCTCACCGACCGCCCCGAGCTGCTGCGCCTCCTCATGGTCGCCTGGAACAAGGCGTACCGCCGCGCGTTCGTCCGGGCCGAGGGCTTCACCTTCCCGCCCGGCTACTACGAGGACACCCCCTGGACCTACCCGGTGCTGATGTCCGCCGGGTCGATCGCGGTGCTGGACGCGGTCTGCGTCTCCTACCGCCAGCGGCGGCGCGGCAACATCCTCTCCACCACCAGCGAGCGGCACTTCGACGTCTTCGACCAGTACGACCGGGTCTTCGCGTTCATCGACTCCCGGCCCGAACTCGCCCTGTGGCGGCCGGTGATGTTCCGCCGGATGCTCGACCACTACGCGGCCCTGTTCGCCTCCCGCGACCGGCTGCCGCCGCGCAGCCGCGCCGCGTTCTTCCGCCGGGCCGCCGCCTCCTGCCGCCGCCACCGCACCCCCGGCGCCCCGGTCCCCCGCCGCACGCGGCTGCGGCACGGACTCATGCGGCTCGGCGCGCGGCGCACCTACCGCACGCTCTCGGACGTCCAGCGCCTCGCGGAGCGGCTGCGCCGGGGGGCGGCGGCGGCGCGCCGGGCGGTGCGGGGCGCGGCGCTGCGGGCGCACTACCGCCTCCAGAGGCGCCTGCCGCTGCGCCCCCGCGACGCGGTGTTCGCCGCCGGGGGCCGCTCGGGCCACCCGGCCGCGATCGAGGCGAAGGCCCGCGAGCTGGTGCCGGGGCTGCGGACCGTCTGGATCAGCCGCCCCGCCGACGCCCGGACGCTGCCGCCGGGCGCCCGGCACGTCGCGCCGGGCACCTTCGCGTACGGGACGGCGCTGGCCCGCTCCGCGTACCTGGTGGCCGACGGCCCCTTCGACCGCCGGCTGGTCAAGCGGCGCGGCCAGACCGTGCTCCAGACCCACGACGGCACGCCGCTCAGGACCGTGGGCGCCGATCTCCTGGACCGGCCCGCGGCCGCCGGCGGCACGGACTTCGAGCAGGTGCTGCGCTCCGTCGACACCTGGGACTTCGCCCTCTCGGCCAACCCGTACGCCACCCTCGTACAGGAGCGGGCCTACCCCTCCGCGTACACGACGCTGGAGTACGGCTCACCGCGCAGCGACGCCTACCACCGCGCCGGTCCGGAGGAGGTGGCCCGGCTGCGGGAGGCGCTGGGCGTCCCGGCGGGCAGCACGGCCCTGCTGTACGCCCCGGTCCCCCGCGACTACCGGCGCGTCCAGCGGCCCGGCCTGGATTTGGAGCGGCTGGTACGGGCGCTGGGGCCGCGGTTCGTCGTCCTGGCCCGCACGCCCCGGCCCGCCGCCGGCCCGTGCCGCCCCGCCCCGCACCCCGGCGTCATCGACGTCAGCGGGCACCCGTCCGTCGAGGCGCTGGCCCTCGCCTCGGACGCGCTGATCACGGACTACGCGTCGCTGATGTTCGACTACGTCGGCCTGGACCGGCCGGTGGTGCTGCACCTGGACGACGCCGAGGCGTACGAGGCGGTGCGCGGCACGTACTTCGACATCGCGTCGTTCCCGCCCGGCGTCGTCGCGCGCAGCCAGGACGAGCTGGTCGACGTCCTCGTCACGGACCACTGGCGAGGCGCCCGCTCCGCGCACCTGCGCGCCGCGTTCCGGGAACGCTTCTGCCCGTACGACGACGGGCACGTCGCCGAGCGCGTGGTGCGCCGGGTCTTCCTCGGCGAGACGGCCGGGGCGCCGCTGCCCGCGCCGCGCCGGACGCCCGAGCCCCGGCCGGCGCGGGAGCAGGCCGGGGCCCGGCTCACCGGCTGACCGGCGCCGGGCCCCGGTGCGGGCGGGGCCCTCAGCGCTCCAGGAGGGCGAACAGCTCCTCCCAGCGGCCCATGATCTCCGACTCGGAGAACCGCTGGACCCCGGCGCGGGCCCGCTCGCCCAGCGCGTCGCGCAGTTGGGGGTCGCCGGTCAGCCGCAGCAGCCGGTCCGCGAGGGCGGTGACGTCCCCGGCGGGGGCCAGCAGCCCGTCCTCCCCGTCCCGGACGATCTCGCGGACGCCCGGCGCGCAGTCGAAGGCCGCGCAGGGCACCCCGGAGGCCATCGCCTCCAGCAGCGCGAGCGGGAAGCCCTCGCCGCGCGAGGACTGGACGAAGACGGAGGCGTCCGCGAGCGCCTTCTCCACGTCGTCGGTGCGCCCCATCCACCGCACCGAGCCGTCGAGGCCGAGGGCGGTGCACCGGGCCTTCAGCGCGGCCTCGTCCTCGCCCGCCCCGTAGACGCGCAGCAGCCAGTCCGGGCGCCGGGGGGCGACCAGGGCCCAGGTGTCCAGGAGCAGGTCGACGCCCTTCTGGTCGCTGAGCCGGCCGATGCTGGCGACGGTCCGCCGGGTGCGCGGGGAGGGCACGGCGGGGAGGCGGGCGAGGGCGTTGGGCAGGAAGCCGACGTTGTCCATGCCCTCTCCGGCCCACAGGTCGGCGTCCTCCTCGGTGAGGACGAGCCAGTGGTCGAGGTCCCGGTAGTGGTTCCTGATCCAGCGGTGGCGGTGGCTCGCGCGGGAGTAGGCGTACGACTCGTGGCTCATCCCGATGACCCGCATCCCCGTGGTGTCGGCCTGGCCGACCCACTCCATGGCCCAGACCTGGGTGACGAGGACCACCGCGCCGGGGCGGGCGGCGGCGAAGATCTCCGAGAGCCGTGCGACCGCCCGCCGCTTGGCCGCCGCGCGGGCCGCCTCCCGGCGGCGGGTCGGGAGGCGGAGGCGGTCCCGCAGGTTGCCGGGCGTCCAGGGGGTCGGCGGGTGGGCCGGGTAGAGGGCGGTGACGGGGTGGCCGGGGTGCTCGGGCAGCGCCATCTTCAGGTCGGAGGCGTGGATGCCGACGACGTGGACCCGGTGGCCGTGCTCGGTGAAGAGGCGGGCGGTCTGGTGGGTCCAGGCGGTGACGCCGCCGAGTTCGTCGGTGCTGTTGGAGACGATGAAGACGTCGCGGCTCATCGGCCGGTCCCCCGGTGCTGGTCGGTGTGGCGGGTGAAGACGGCGTCGACGACGGCGCGGGCCGCGTCGCCCCGGTCGTAGTCCCCGAACTCCTCGGCGAAGGCGCGGCGCCGCTCGGCGTGGTCCAGGTCGGACTGCTTCAACTGCTCGATCTCGACGAAGAGTTCGTCCTGCGTGGCGGTCACCGGCCCCGGCGCCTTCTCCCGCAGGTCGAAGTAGCTGCCCCGTTCGGCCGCGTAGGCGTCGAGGTCGGGGGCGTACAGCACGACGGGCCGGTCGAGGAGCGCGAAGTCGAACATGATGGAGGAGTAGTCGGTGATCAACACATCCGTCACGGTGAGGAGTTCGCTGACGTCGTGGTGGCGCGAGACGTCCAGGACGGTGCCGGGGGGGCAGGGGGGCAGCTTGGCGGACTCCAGGTAGTGCGCCCGGACGAGCAGGGTGTGGGTGTCTCCGAAGCGCCGGGCGAACTCCTGCACGTCCAGCAGGAGTCGGCGCGCGCGCCGCTTGCCGGGGCCGCCGCGGAAGGTCGGCGCGTACAGGACCGTCCGGCGGTGGTCGTCCAGCCCGAGCCGTGCGGCGAGCGGCGGGCGCGGCAGCCGCCCTCGGGTCTCGGCGCGGACGCGTTCCGCGATCAGGGCGTCGTTGCGCGGGTAGCCGGTGCGCAGCAGGCGCTCCTCGGGCAGCCGGTAGGCGCGGGCGAGGGTGGCCACGTCGTGCTCGGAGCGGACCAGGAAGTGGTCGAAGCGGTGCACGGCCCGCTGGAGCCGTTCGCGCGGCGGGGCGTTCTGGAGGCGTACGCGCGTCTCGTCGAAGCCCATCCGCTTGTACGCCGACCCGTGCCAGGTCTGGAGGTACGTGGTGTGGGCGGGCTTGCGCAGGAGCTGGGGGAAGCCCTGGTTGTCGACCCAGTACTCGGCGCGGGCCAGCGCCCACAGGTACCGCCAGGACCAGCGGCGCACCAGGCGGGCGTCGGTGGGGAAGCCGGCCGGGGAGCCGTCGTGGGACCAGGTGCTGTGCAGCTCCAGGCCCTGGCGGCGGATCTCCTCGTGCAGGGCGCGCGGGCTGTCGCCGTAGCAGGCGCCCATGTGGCTCTCGAAGACGACGGAGCCCCGCCGGACGGGGAGCCGGAGGAGCCAGGTGTTGTACGCGTGGGCCTTGAAGCCGCGGGAGCGGTAGCGGTCCAGCCGCCCGCGTACGGCGCGGGCCAGGCGCTCGGCCGCGCGGGCGGGGCGGGAGCGCGTGGCGTGGCGGACCAGGCGGTGGGCGGCGCGGGCCGGGCGGCGGCGGGCGGCGAGCCGGAGCGCGAGGTGGTCCTTGAGGGTGATGTAGGGCTCCCAGGTGTCCCCGGCGAGCCGCCCGAGCCGGGGCCGGGCGCGCAGCCGCCCCGCGTCGGCGGTGAGGTCCCGCGGGGCGAACAGGTCGCTGACGCAGGCGGGTGCGCCGGGGCCGCCGCCCCGCAGGGTCAGCCGCGCGTCCCACGCGGTGTCGCGGACGCCGAGGGGGCGCACGAGGCGGGTGACGTCGGCGCGCGCCCGCCAGGTGATCCCGGTCCCGTCGTGCCGCACCTCCGCGACCGGGAACGCGACGGCGCGCGCCCCGCCGCGGGCGCGGAACTCCAGGGTGGCGGCCAGGGGCGTGTCCGGGCCGGGTCCGCTGTGGCCGGGGAGCACGAGGCGCCCTTCGAGCAGCAGGCGGCCGTCCTCGACGGTGCAGCGGGTGAGCCGGTTCATCAGCCGCCCCTCGCCGAACGGCCGGTAGTGGTGGCCCAGTTCGGTGATGTCGACGCCCGCCGGGCCGTCCTGACCCGGCCCGTCCGGGCGGCCCCACCAGATCCGCCCGCCGGGGCCCTCGGTGAGGGGCGCGCACACGGTGGCGGGCCGGCTCAGCGCGTACGCCGCCGCCAGGATCTCCTCCGCGTCGCCCCGGCCGAGCGCGGTCGCCGCGACCCGTTCGAGCGGCGGCAGGTCGGGCGGGACGGGGGCGGTCAGGGCGCGGGCGGCGTCGGCGGCGACCCGCTCGCGGGTGGCGGCGGGCAGCCGGGGGAACGAGCGGGCGAGCGGCACGAGGTGGTCGCGGGCGAAGGCCCGCTCCCGCGCGTCGCGCAGGCCGGGCAGGTGGTGGGCGAGGACGGTGTCGGTCACCCGGCGGTGGGCCTCGGCCAGGGCGGCGAGGTCGCGGGCCCGGTCGGGGGCGGGCCGGCCGGACACGATCAGCCGGCGGACCAGGGCGATCCGGCCGACCGCCACGGCGGCGAGCGGGCCGAACAGGATCTCGCCGCGGGCCAGGTCCTCCGGATACCGCAGCCCGTGCCGCCGGACCGCCTCGCGGCGCAGGGCGAACCCGGACACCAGGGCGTCGTGGACGACGAGCGGGGGGGCCTCGGTGAAGCGGGCCAGGATGCGGGAGCGGGCGTACAGCTCGGGCTGCCAGGACGGCTCCCGCGCCTTGCCGCCCTCGTCCGCCGCCCAGCTCCAGCGGCCGGCGATCAGGTCGGCGCGGCTGCGCTCGCCCGCCTGCCAGAGGGTGCGGCAGGCGTGCCGCTGGAGGCGTTCGCCCGGTGCGAGCGCCAGGACGTACCGGCCCCGCGCCGCGTCCAGGCCCGCGTTGCGCAGGGCTCCGGTGGTGCGGGCGGCCGGGTCGGCGTGGACCAGGCGGACCCGGTCGGGGGCGTCGTCGGCCAGGGAGCGGGCGGCGGCGCGGGTGGCCGTGTCGGCGTCGGCGGCGAGGACGACGACGGCCTCGGCGGCGCGCAGGGACTGGCCGAGCACGGAGGCGGCGCAGGCGCGCAGGGCGTCGGCCGGGCGGTCGCCGCCGTCCGCGCCGCCCGCCGTGATCAGGCAGCTCAGGTCGCTCATGCCTGCTCCTCCTGGAGCATCCGGTCGGCGACGCGCGCCGACGCGGTCCCGTCGTCGAGGTCGCAGAACGCCTCCCGGAACCGCGCGTACGCCTCCCGGTGCCCGGCGGTGGCGGCCTCCGGGTCGCGCAGGGCGGCCACGACGCCGGCGGAGTCGGGGATCAGCGGGCCGGGCGCGCCGCGTTCGAAGTCGAAGCTGAAGCCGCGCAGGGTGTCGCGGTAGTGCGCCAGGTCGTGGGTGTGGAAGAGCATCGGGCGGCCGGTCTGCGCGAAGTCGAACATGATCGAGGAGTAGTCGGTGACCAGGACGTCGCTGACGAGCAGCAGTTCGGCGGCGTCGGGGTGGCGCGAGACGTCGCGGACGAAGTCCGTGTCCGGGACGCTGCCGCCGACCAGGTAGTGGCGGCGCACCAGCAGGACGTGGTCCCCGCCCAGGACCTCGCGGGCGTGTTCCAGGTCGAGGCGGAGGTCGAGGCCGTAGCGCCCGCTCCGCTTGGGCTGGTCCTCGCGCCAGGTGGGGGCGTACAGGATCACGCGCCGGCCCTCGGGGATTCCCAGCCGCTCGCGCACCTCGGCGGCGGCCTTCTCCCGGTCGGGGGCGTGGAGCAGGTCGTTGCGCGGGTAGCCGCACTCCAGCACCGCGCCGGTGTGGCCGAAGGCGCGGCGCAGGACGGGCGTGGAGAAGCCGTTCGGCGAGACGAGCACGCTCCACTGGGCGGCCCGCCGCTCCAGGGAGGCCATGTACGCGGTGTCGGCGTGCGGGGTGCCCGCGAGGTCGCGGCCGATCCGCTTGAGCGGGGTGCCGTGCCAGGTCTGGACGACGTACTGGCCCTCGGCCCGCTCGAACCACTCGGGGAGCTGGGTGTTGGTGACGATCCACCGGCTGCGGGCCAGGGCCTCGTACCACTGGGCGCTGTGCAGGGCGACGGGGCGGACGCCCTCGGGCACGGCGGCCTGCTGGTCGCGCACCACCCACAGGTGTTCGACGCCCAGCTCCGACAGGGCTTCGCGGGAGGCGAGTTCGCGGTGCAGGGCGCGGGGCGAGTCGGAGTACTGCCGTCCGTCGAAGCTGGAGTACAGGACGGCCGGGCGCAGTTCACCGGCGGCGCGCAGCAGCGCGTAGCGCTCGCGCTGCGTCCGCTGCCCGTACGCTCCGCGCTCGGTGACGGGCAGGGCGCTGCCGGACTCCAGGACGAGCCGGTCGTGGTGGCGGCGTTGGAGGGTGAACGCGCGCCCGCCCGTGCTCCACGTCCGCGGCAGGGCTCCGTGCAGGCCGGTGCCGATGCGCAGCGGCCGGTACGCCTCGGGGTCCCGCTCGCCCGGCTCGCGCAGGAACGGGTACCAGCGCCCCTCGGCGAGCGGCAGCGGGCCGCCCGGACCGGCCACGGCGGCGGGCGCGATCACGGCGCGGAAGCCGGGCCCCTCCCCCCGCTCCAGGCCGAGGACGGCCTCCTCGTGGTGGCCGCCGTGGCGCAGGACCACCTCGTGGTCCGCGCCGGTCGGTTCGGGGAACTCCCCGGTCAGGAGCAGCGCTTCGCCGTCCTCGGTCCAGGTCGCGGAGGTGACGACGGGCTGCACGGCGCGGTCGGTGAGCACCAGGTCGCCGGAGGGGTTGGGGGCCGCGAACAGCTCGCGCCCACCGGGCAGCCGGTAGCGCCCGGCCTCGCCGTCGGTCCGCGCGGCCACCGTCAACGTGCGCTCCAGGCCCACAAGTTGGACGCCCCAGACGCTGTCCTCGCCCCGGAAGGCGCTGAGCGGGATGTCCGCCGTCCGCGCACCCGGCGAGCCGCGCAGGGCGAACTCCCGCCGTTCCTTGGTGTGCCACTCGGTGATCCGCAGGGCGACGGGCCCGGCCCCGTCGAAGACC
This sequence comes from Streptomyces sp. NPDC041970, assembly GCF_055588985.1. NCBI lineage: Bacteria > Bacillati > Actinomycetota > Actinomycetes > Kitasatosporales > Streptomycetaceae > Streptomyces > Streptomyces sp. NPDC041970. Next base: position 39,472 of record NZ_JBVJCD010000013.1, on the reverse strand, counting down.
TTCACCTCCAGGCGCACCGCCTCCCCGACCGCCGACTGCCCGGTCAGGACGGCGGCGACGCGCTCGGCGCGCAGCTCCAGCTTGTTCCCGGACAGGACGGGCACGACACGGGTCCGCTCGCCGGTGTACGTCGCGGCGGGCGGGGCGGGCGTGCCGAGGAGCCGCACGGGGCCCCGGCGCGGCCGGCCCGCGCCGACGACGACGGCCTCCAGCTTCCAGGTGGTGCGCCGGGCCCGGCCGCGGGCCACGAGTCCGCGCGGGTCGACGACGGCCTCGAACCCGGCCCGCTCGTAGCGGTGCAGCGAGCGGCCGGAGCGGGCGGTGGCCTCGTCGCCGGGGACGGGGCGGGTGCGCAGCGGGACGATCCGCTTCCCGGCGCGCAGCCATCCCAGCCGCACCCGGCTGCCCGGTACGTTGCGGACGTAGGCGTAACCGCTCAGGTGCAGCAGCCCCGCGCGCCACACGGCCTCGGTGAGGTGGGCGTGGACGGGCAGGTCGGCGGAGCGCAGCCTGGTCGCGGCGGGCGGCAGCGGGGTGCGTACGGCGGGGTGGCGGGCGTGGGGGCGCAGCAGTCCGCGGACGTGGAAGGCGTCCCGGTCCTGCCGCTCGTCGGCGAGCAGGGCGAGGAGTTCGGACAGCCGGCGTTCGCGGATCAGCGCCCACTTGACCCGCAGGTGCAGGGGCAGACCGGCCAGGACGGCGGGTTCGACGGTGGCGGCGAAGGCGCCCGCGTGGTCCAGGAACGCCTCGTGGAACTCCGCGTCGCCGTCCAGGAGTGCCTCGATGAACAGCCACAGGTCCCCGGAGAGGGCGTGGGCGTCGTAGCGGCGCTTGGCCTCGGTCATCCCGCGGGCGGCCAGGAAGCGGCTGACCGCGGTGACGGCGGCCGCCCGGTCCTGGATGCCTCGGGGCACGGCCCGCCGGGTGGTGATGGAGCCGTCCCGGTCGCGCCAGTGGTAGACGGGCTCGTCGACGACGTCGACCGAGCGGGCCAGGAAGTGGGCGGGCAGGACGACGGGGATGTCCTCGTACAGCACCCCGGTCGGGAAGGCGAAGGCGTGCTGGTCCCAGAAGGAGCGGCGGAAGACCTTGTTGCAGGCGATGCGGTCGCCGAGCAGGAGCCAGTCGCGGGTGACGTGGGTGGCCGACCGGGTCTTCGCCATCGGCTTGCGGAACATCGGGGACTGCTCCAACTCGCCGCCGGCGCGCAGCCTGAGCACGTTGCCGGTGGCGAAGTCGGAGCCGGAGCGCTCCAGTTCGGCGATCATGCGGGCGTACGCGCCGGGCGGGACGACGTCGTCGCTGTCGACGAACGTCAGGAACTCCGCGTCGGGGTCGGCCTCGCGGACCCCGGCGTTGCGGGCCGCGCCGAGTCCGGCGTTCTCCTGCCGGATCAGCCGGAACCGGGTGTCCCGCTCGGTGAACCGCTGGGCCAGCAGGGGCCCGTCGTCCGTGGAGCCGTCGTCGACGAGGACGACTTCCAGGTCCGGCATGGTCTGTTCGGCGAGCGAGGTCAGGCAGGCACCGAGGTAGTCCTCGACGTTGTAGAGGGGGACGACGACGGTGAGACGGGGGGCCATCGCGGCGCACGATCCTTCCGGCGGACGGGATCAGGGGACAGGGGCGTCACGCGACGGGTGCGTCACGGGACGGGGAGCGACACGGCGGCGCGGGCGGGCCGTCGGGGGCCGCGGCGGCTCCGGGGCGCTCGGAGTACACGGGGTACAACCCGCGCCGGGGGCGCGGGTCACCCGAGGGGGTCCGTTCGGGTGACGCCGGGGGCGCCGCTCCGCGTCCGCCGGCGTGCCGGTGACGCGGTCGAGCCCCGTACCGTCCGGGGCACGGGGCTCGGTGGTGCCGCGAGCGGGGCGCGTCAGGGCTTGACGGCGATCCGGCCCTCGTCCATGCGGAGCAGCAGCAGCCGCTCGCCGGTCTTGTCGAGGAACTCGTCGACCGCCTGCCGCGAGCCCTGCCAGTAGCCGTAGTCGTCGATCAGGAGGACGCCGCCGCTGACCAACCGCGCGTACAGGTGCTCCAGTTCGTGCTGGGTGGAGGCGTACCAGTCGGTGTCCAGGCGCAGGATCGCGATCTGCTCGGGGGCCTGCGCGGGGACGGTGTCCTCGACCCGCCCCCGTACGTAGTGGACGCGCTCCTCGGGGTACGGCACCTGCGCGAAGCCCGCCTTGACGTCCTCCAGGGAGGCGACCGCCCAGATCGGGCGGTCCTTGCCCTGGGCGTCCAGCAGCTCCTGGGCCGGGCGGCCGTCGCGCCGCAGGTCCTCGGCGGTGGGCGGCGTCATGCCCTCGTACGTGTCGAAGAGGTACAGCTCGCGCCCTGTCTCGCCGGCGGACAGCAGGGTCCGGGCGCAGGCCTGCATCGATCCGCCGCGCCAGACGCCGCACTCGACGATGTCACCGGGGATGTCGTGCCGGACGATGTGGCGGGTGGCGAGGATGAGGGCGTTGAGCCGCTCCGGGGAGGTCATCGTGTACGGCTTGACCGCGCGGATGACCTCCTTCGCCTCGTCGTCGTAGTCCGCCGGGAAGGCGAGGGCCGGCTTCGGGGCCTTCGGCTTCGGCTTCGGCTTCGGGGCGGGCGCGGCGGGTACGGGCGCGGAGGGCGGCGCGGCCGGGGCGGGGTCGGCCGGGGCCGTGCGGGCGGCGGGCACCGTGACGCGCCTGAGCTGGTATCCGGTGAGCTGCTGAAGGACGCCGTTGACGGCGTTGCGCCAAGCCATGCTGCGGGACAGTACGCGCGGTTTGCGCCGCATGTCACCTTTCGTCAACCTGGCATTGATCCCGTCGCGCCCGCTCACGCCCCGGCGCCCGACTCCGCGCGCGCGGGCTCCTGTCCGGGCGCCGGAGACTGCCCCGGTACGGGGGCGGGCGCGGGCCTGCCGCACCGCTCGCGCCCGTCCACCGGGCGGGGCAGCGGGACGCCGTCCACCCCGCCGACCCGGTTCGCCCACCACACCGCCAGCTCCCGCACCGCGAACATCGTCAGGCGGGGGTAGCGGATCGGCTTGCGGAAGACGCCCACGGAGTCGCCCCAGTAGGCGGCCTTCGCGTCGATGGAGCGGTAGTCGTGCCAGATGCCCTTGCGCGGCGGGAAGTCGGTGTAGGCCTCGCGCAGTTCGAGGCGGGAATGGGCGGCCAGGGCACGGAACCCGTCCGGGTAGTAGCGCCAGCAGTCCTGGGCGTCGTGCACGTGGCCGCGCGAGGGGGCGGTGACGAAGGCGTGGCCGCCGGGCTTGAGGACGCGGGCGATCTCCAGCATCGTCGCCCAGAAGAACGGGATGTGCTCGAACGCCTGCCCCGACAGCACGACGTCGGCGCTGCCGGAGCGGGCGGGGATGCGGTACGGCTTCGCCATCACCGCGTCCACGTTGGGGCCGTCCTGGACGTCGACCCCGTAGTAGTCGACGGGGAGCCCGGCGAGCAGGGCGCGGTGGGTGCGGGTCTGCCGGCCGGAGACGCGGGAGCCGAGGTCGACGACCCGGTACCGGCCGCTCGCGGGCCCCTCGGCGGGCAGGTACTCCTGGACGCAGAGTTCCATCTGCTCGTAGGCGGACCGGTGCATGGACGTCTCCCAACATGGCGGTGCGAGTGAGCTGTCGGGCACAACGACCGCACGGGGGCGAGGGATCGGTGGCGGCGTCCTCCCTGGGCCATTCGGGTGGCCGCCGCGGCTTCCGTCCGGACCGCCCCGTCATCCCGCCGGGTCGAAGAACCGCCGTACGACGCGTTCCGCCGCGCGCCCGTCGTCGTACGGGCAGAACCGCTCCCGGAACGCCGTGCGCAGCGCGGTCGTTCGCGGGGAGCGCCAGGCCCCGGACCGGAAGACCTCGGCCAGCTCGCGGGGGGTGGTGGCGACGGCGCCGGGGGTGTCGCCGGGGCGGCCGGAGAGCAGGTCGATGTAGGCGCCGCGTGCGGCACGGTAGGCCGGCCAGTCGGGGGCGTAGGTGACGATCGGGCGGTCCAGGCAGGCGTAGTCGAAGGTCAGGGACGAGTAGTCGCCGATCAACGCGTCCGAGGCCAGGCACAGTTCCTCGACGCGGGGATGGGCGGTGACGTCGACGACCCGCCCGTCCCGCGTCCCCTCGATCCGGGCGGTCCGGCCGTAGAAGTAGTGCGCGCGCACCAAAAGGACGTACCGCGGCCCGAGTTCCCGGAGAAGTGCCCGCGGGTCGAGGTCGGGCGTGAAGCCGGGGCGGTCGTCGCGGTGGGTCGGGGCGTACAGCAGGACGGTCCGGTCCCCGGCGACGCCCAGCGCTTCCCGCGCCCGGCGGACGTCCTCGGGGGTGGCGGTGAAGTAGGCGTCGTTGCGCGGGTATCCGAGGTTCAGGTGCTCGTAGGGGCGGGCGGACGAGGACGGGTAGACGCGGTCCCAGACCCCGGTGCTGTGCGGGTTGGAGGAGAGGCTGAAGTCCCACTGGCGGACGTGGGCGAGGATCTTGTCGAAGTCCGTCTTCCGGGCCAGGGCCGGGTAGGCGCGCTGGTCCAGGCCCATGGTCTTCAGCGGGGTCCCGTGGTGCGTCTGGAGGTAGCGCTGTCCGGGGCGTTTGGTGAAGCCGCCGGGAAAACTGGAGTTGTTGACCAGGTACGTGGCGGTGGCCATGGCCCGCCAGTAGGGGCGCGACCCCTCGATGACGTACGGCACGCCCGGCTCCATCCGGTCGCGGTGGCGGGAGGAGACGACCCACACGCCCCGGATGTGCGGGACCAGTTCACGGGCCTTGGCGTGGATGGCGGCCGGGTTGCAGGCGACGCCCCGGTTCCAGTACGCCCCGTAGACCGCGAGGCGGGGGTCGAGGGGGCGGGCGAGGTCGGCGCGGTAGGCGGCCCGCATCGCCTGGCGGCGGACGGCCCGCTTCACGGACGCGAGGAACGCACGGGGCGGCATGGCAGCCGAGCGTAGCCCCGGCGCGTCCCGCCCCGCCCCGCGTTCACCCGTTCGGGTAGGCGCCGGTGACCGCGTGACCCGCACCCTGTTGACCAGGACATGAAGCCACTGCTCAGCGTCGTCGTCCCGGTCCACAACGTCGAGGCGCATCTCGCGGACTGCCTGCGCTCGGTGGCGGAGCAGACCCTCGCCGCGATCGAGGTCGTCCTCGTCGACGACGGCTCGACGGACGGCAGCGCCCGCATCGCGGCGGAGTTCGCCGCGCGGGACCCCCGGTTCCGGCTGGTCCGGCAGCGCAACGCCGGGCTCAGCGCCGCCCGCAACACCGGCGTCCGGCACACCACCGCCGCCGTCCCCTACCTGGCCTTCGCGGACAGCGACGACATCGTGGTCCACGACGCGTACGAGCGGATGACGGCCTCGCTGGAGTCGACCGGATCCGACCTGGCGACCGGCAACGTGTGGCGGCTGACCGAGCACGGGCGGCGCCAGGCGTGGCAGTACCGCTGGCTGACCGCCTCCCGGCCGCGCACCCACATCACCCGCGACCCGCGCCTGCTGGCCGACCGGGTGGCGTGGAACAAGGTGTTCCGGCGGTCCTTCTGGGACGGGCACGCCTTCGCCTTCCCCGAGGGCAGGCTGTACGAGGACACCCCGGTGATGATCCCCGCGCACTATCTCGCCGGCTCGGTCGACGTCCTGCACGAGCACGTCTACTACTGGCGGGTGCGGGAGGGCTCGATCACCCGGCGGCGCACGGACGTCAGGGGCGTCGTGGACAGGATCGCCGCGTGCGAGCGGGTCAGCGCGTTCCTGGGGGCCCGCGACGCGGAGCAGCGGCGGGCGTACGACGCCTCCTGCCTGCGCGACGACTTCGGCTACTTCCTGGACGGCCTGCCGATGGGCGGCGAGGCGTACCGCACGGCCTTCCTGGAGGGGGCGGGGGCCTTCGTCGACCGGGCGGGGGCCGACGTGCTGAAGGGGCTGCCGGTGGAGCTGCGCGTCAAGTGGTCCCTGGTGCGGGAGCGGCGGCTGGAGGAGTTGCTGGCGGTGCTCGCCTTCGAACGCGCCAACGGCGTGGGCGCGTTCGCCGTCGAGGGCCCGCCGGGGCGGCGGCGCGCGGTCTACCCCGGCGTACGCGGGGCGAGCGCCCGGCTCGTGCGTACGGACGTCCCGGCCGTGGCCCGGCTGCTGGAGGCGCGCTGGGGCGCGGACGGGAAGCTGCGCCTGCGCGGGTACGCGTACCTGCGCAACCTGCCCGCCGCCTCAGCGCGGCAGCAGCTCCGGGTGGGGGTGGTGCGGGAGGCCGGGGGCCGGCGGATGCGGGCGGTGCCCGTACGGCCGGTGCGCACGCCGGAGGCGACGGTCGACTCGGGCCAGGAGCTGCACGGTTACGACCACGCGGGGTTCGAGCTGGTCCTCGACCCGGACCGGCTGCCCGGCGCGGCGGACGGCGGTTGGCTGGTCGGCCTGGTGATCGCGGGGCGCGGGACGGTCCGGCGGGTGGCGGTACGCGCCCTGGACGCGGGCGCGGACCAGCCGCTCGTGCACGACCTGGGCGACGGGCGGCGTGCGGTGCTCGACCACCGGTCCGGCCGCCTGCGCCTGACCCTCACCCGGCTCCCGGCACGTGCGGAGGCGCACCGGACGGTGGGGGCGGGGCAGAGCGACGGGGCTGGGCCGGGTGAGGGGCTGGGCTTGGAGCTGGCGGGGCGGCTTTTCGGCGGGGTCCGGCCCACGGCCCTGCTGCTGACACGGGACGGGGCGGAGGAGTACGCGTTTCCGGTGGTACGGGGAGCGGGGGCGGCGCTTGCGGGCGGAGCGGGGGCGGCTGGTGCGATGGGCGAGGCTGGTGGGGCTGGTGGGGCTGGTGTGACGGACGAGGCCGGTACGGCTGGTGCGACGGACGGGGCCGGAGCGGCGGGCGCGGGCTCCGTGAGTGCGGGCTCGGTGAGTGGGGGCTCCGTGAGTGCGGGCTCGGTGAGTGGGGGCGGTGCGACGGACGGGGCCGGAGCGGCGGGCGCGGGCTCGGTGAGTGCGGGCTCGGTGAGTGGGGGCGGTGCGACGGGCGGGGCCGACGCGACGGACAGGGCCGGTGCGGGCGGGACTGGTGTGACGGACGGGGCCGGGGCGGCGGGCGCGGGCTCGCTGGGTGGGGCCGGTGAGGCGGAGGGGGCTGACAGGGCCGGCGCGGGCGCGGCTGGTGGGGGCGAGGCGTTCACGGTGCGCGTGCCGCTCGCCGAACTCGCCGCCGTGCCCCCGGCCCCGCGCCGGGCTCCCCGCGAGGTCGCGGCGGAGCACGGGGCGCGGTGGCGGGCCCGGCTGCTCCTGCCGGACGGCTCCCGCATCCCCCTGCCCGCCGCCCCGGACCTGCCGCCGCCCGCCCGCGCGGACGCGGCGGGCCACCTGGTCCTGGACCTGGCGGACCTGCCGGTCGTGACCCACGTGGAGCGCACGGCGGAGGGGAGCGTGCGCGTCTCGGGGACGTACGGCGGCTGGGGACGGGACGGCGGGGAGGCGGCCAGCGGAGCCGAAGCCGCGTCACCCCTAGACGGGTCGGGGACCGACGCGGCACCGGACCGAGCCGGGGCGAGCGACGCGCCGAGCGGGTCCGAAACCGCGTCCCCGAGCGGCGGGTCGGGGACCGACGCTGTGCCGAGCGGGACCGGAGCCCGTACGGCGCACGAGTCCGGAGCCGCGTCGCCGGCGGGCAGCTCCCGAGCCGACGCCGCGCCGAGCGGGTTCGGGGCTGACGCGGCAAGCGCGACCGGAGCCGCTCCGGCGCACCGGTCCGAAGCCGCGTCACCGGCACCCGAGGCCGACGAGCGCACGCGCCCGCCCGGCGCGGAAGCGCACGCCGCCGCGTCCGCCCCGCGCCCCGGCGCATCCGCCGCCGTCCCCCTGCTCCTGCACCACGAGGTGCTGCACGAGACGCTGCCGGTCGCGGAGGTCTCCGTGGACCGGGCGGCGGGGCGGTTCTCGGCGGTGATCGGCCCGCCGCTTCCCGAGGGCCGCTGGGGCGTCCGGCTGGACGGCCGCCCCGTGCGGGTCCTCACCTCGGTGGCCGCGCGCCTGCCCTGCGGGGACGGCGGGCTCCGGGTGGAGCGGCGGCACGGCGACCGGCTGACCGTGGTCGCGGCGCCGGAGCCGCCCGCCGCCGGGCGCAGTGCGTACGGCAGGCGGCTCCTGCGCGCCTCGCACTACCGCGCCCGGCGCACCGCCCTCCCGCTCCGCGAGACGGTCCTGTACGCGGGCGGCGACTCCCCGCGCGCCGTCCACGCCGAGCTGGTGCGCCGGGGCACGGACACCGAGCACCTGTGGGTCACCGGCACCGCGCCGGGACGCACCACCCGCGTCCCGTCCGGCGCGCGGGCCGTCCCCGTGCACAGCCCGGCCTGGTACGAGGCGCTGGCGCGCTCCCGCCGGATCGTCACCGACGAGCAGTTGCCCGTGTGGTTCGAGCGGCGACCGGGGCAGACCGTCGTGCAGACCTGGCACGGGACGCCGCTCGGCCGCTTCGGCGCCGGACTGGCGGACACCCTGTACGCCGACCACCAGCACCTCGCCACTCTGCCGCACCGGTCGGCCCAATGGTCGGTGCTGGTCTCCCCGAGCCGCTTCGCCACCCCCTGGCTGCGCCGGTCGCTCGGGTACGAGGGCGAGGTGCTGGAAGCCGGTTCGCCCGCCAACGACGTGCTGCTCTCCCCGGACCGGGAGAAGACGGCCGACCGGCTCCGCCGCGAACTGGGGCTCCCCGCGGACCACCGCGTCGTGCTCCACGCGCCGACCTACCGCGCCCACCTGGCCCACCCCCCGGCCGCGTCGCCCGACCGCACGGCCCCCGGCCCGTACCGCTGGGACCCGGCGCTCGACCCGCACGCCCTCGCGCGGGCGCTCGGCCCCGGCCACACCGTGCTCGTGCGCCGGCACCCGCGGGTCACCGGCGGGCCCCACGCAGGGCCCGGCGTGCTCGACGTGTCGCACCACCCGCGGGCGGCCGAGCTGCTCCTGGTCGCCGACGTCCTGGTGACCGACTACGCGGGGCTGGTGTTCGACTTCGCCCTGACGGGCCGCCCGATGCTCTTCCACGCCCACGACCTGGCGCACTACCGCGACACGGTGCGGGGTTTCTGCCTGGACTTCGAGGCGCGGGCGCCGGGACCGCTGCTGGCCACGGCGGACGAGGTGGCGCGGGCGCTGCGGGACGCCGACGCCCTGGCGGCCCGGCACGCCGAGGCGTACGCGGGCTTCCGCCGCGACTACTGCGACCTCGACGACGGCGGGGCGGCGGCGCGGGTCGCGGACCGCCTCCTCGCGGACGGGCCCCCGCCCGAGGACCCCCCGTCCGGGGCGGCATGAGGGTCCGCCGGGCCCGAAGCCGCCCGCACGGAACACCCGCATCCGGAAATCCCCCGGACGAGTGGCGGCCGGGAGACCGGGGCCCGCGCACGGAACCCATCAGGCGTGCCCCTCTCCTCCACGACCTCCGCCCCGTCCGACCTCCCGCCCGCCGCCGCGACCGATGACGAGGCGCCGGGCCGACCGCCCCTGTGGCTGCCGTCGCCCTACCTCCTGCTGGGCGGTCTGGTGTGGGCGGTGCTGTCGGCCGCCGCCTGGCGGGTCCCGCTCTGCTGCGACGCCGGGTTGCAGGCGGCGGTCGTCGAACGGCTGCGGGCGGACCTGCTGCACCCGGCGTTCCCGATGACCGACCTGCCCGCCGAGGGGAGCGCGCACTACTCCCCGTACGCCCTCGTCCAGGGGTTGCTCGCCCGCGCCACCGGGCTCTCCGGGCCCTCCGTCGTCGCGTTGGCCGCCTCGGCGAACCTGCTGCTCCTGCTCACCGGCATCGGCCGCATCACCCGCCTGCTGACCCCGAACCGCTGGGTCCCGGTCCTGGTGCTGGCGCCGCTGGCCCTGGTCCACTGGGCGGACCCGGCCCGGTGGAGCGCGCCGAGCACGTGCGCGGTCGCGGTCACGCTGCACCTGTGGGTGTGGACCGGTCGCGCGGTCGCCCGCTCCCCGCGCCCCGGAGCCCTCCGGCCGGGCCGGGCGCCCCGGTGGGCCGACGCGGCCGGGATCGGGGCGCTGCTCGGGCTCGTCCTGCTGGTGCACCCGCCGACCGCGCTCGGCGCGGCGCTGGGGTGCCTCGCCCTGATCGCGGTGCGGCAGCGGACCCGCATCCGGCCGACCGTGCGGCGGTGGGCGTGCGCCGTCGCGTGCGCGGCGGCGGTGGCGGCGCTGTGGCCGTACTACAACGGGTTCACCGCCCCGCGCACCCCGTCCGACGCGCGGGCGGCCGAGCCGTCGCGGGCGCCGGGGGCACGGGCGACCGGGGAGCCGTACACCTGGGCGACGGCGTACGTCCCGGCGGGCGAGGTGGTCCTGACGGACAGCCGCCCGGCGATGTACGCGTTGGCAGCGCACGGGGCGTACGTCCTCGCCGACGCGCTCCCGGACGCGGGGCTCGCGCCTACGGAGCGCGGCGCGCGGAGCCGGGCGGTCGCCGCCTACCTCGACGCGGCGAGCCCGCAGGCCGAACGGGACGCGATCACGGCCCGGTACGGGGTGCGGTGGCTGCTGCTGACCCGCTTCCAGCGGCTCCCCGAGAACGCGACGGTCCTGACGTTCGGCCCGCGCACCGGCGAGGTGCTGGCGCGCGTGCCGGCGGCCGGCTGACCACGCCCCCGGCGCGTACGCGGGCGCGCGCACTCCCCGGCCCACACCGGCGCACCGCGCACGACCCACGCACCACCCGCGCCCGCGCGCACCTCCACCAGCACGCGCCGACCGCCACCCGCGCCCCTGCCGGCGCGCGCCGCCCACGTACGCCCGCGCCCGCACGCCCGTACCAGCACGCCCCGCACCCGTACGTACCGACTACCGGCGCACCGCGCACGACCCACGCACCAACCGCGCCCGCGCGCACCTCCACCAGCGCGCCGGTAGCCACCCGCCCGCGCGCACGCCCGCGTCCCCTCAGCCGTGTCGGAGGGCGGCGACGGCCGAGGCGGCCAGGTCGTCCAGGTAGCCCGGCGGGAGGGCGCCGCGGACCACGACCAGGCGCCAGTAGAGCGGGCCGACGATCAGGTCGAGCGCCCGGTCCGGGTCGCTGCCCTCGGGCAGCTCGCCCCGTGCCACCGCCTCCCGCACGACGACGGCCGCGACGCCCTGGTGCTGGTCCAGCAGGGCGGCCTTGATCGCCTCGGAGATCTCCGGGTTGCGGGCCGCCTCCACCAGCAGGTCCGGGATGACCTGCGAGGCCACCGGGTGGCGCAGGGCGTACGCGGCCAACTCCAGGACGGCGCGGACGTCCCCGTACAGCGAGCCGGTGGCGGGGGCGGGCATCCCCTGCGCGGCGACGGCCGCGACCAGGTCGAGGACGAGCGCCAGCTTGGACTTCCAGCGGCGGTAGACGGCGGTCTTGCCCACCCCGGCCCGCCGCGCGATGCCCTCGATGGACATCCGGGCGAACCCCACCGCGGCGAGCTCCTCGAAGACGGCGGCGCGGATGGCGTCCGTCACGTCCTCGCGCAGGACGGCGGCGCCTGCGGGGGCGCGGCGGCGGGTTCCCCGTTCGGTGGTCATGGCGTCCATGGTAGACGGCCGGGACGGAACGGTTGCGTTGCGACGTGGAAGCGTCCTACTCTCGGCGTCACGACGATACGGTCCCGTCCCAACGAGGGCGTCCCTGCGGGACCGTGTCGTTCCCCCCTCTCCCGCCTGCGTCGAAAGCGATCGTGGTGAGCCAGACAGCAGCCCCGCCGCCCCCGGTGGACACAGCCCCTCCCGACCACTCCGCGCCCGTTCACGCGCCCGGCGAGCTGGCCGCGCTGGCCGCCCGGCACGGCCTGACGGTCAGCGGGGCCCGGCCGCCCCTCGGCGCGTACGTCCGGCAGCTCTGGGGGCGCCGGCACTTCATCACGGCGTTCGCCACCGCCAAGCTGACCGCCCAGTACAGCCAGGCCAAGCTCGGCCAGCTCTGGCAGGTCATGACGCCGCTGCTCAACGCGACGGTCTACTACTTCATCTTCGGCGTGCTGATGAACACCAAGCACGGGGTGGAGGACTTCGTCCCGTTCCTGGTCACCGGGGTGTTCATCTGGACCTTCACCAGCAGTTCGATCACCGCGGGCACCCGTGCCATCAGCGGCAACATCGGGCTGGTGCGGGCGCTGCACTTCCCGCGCGCCTCGCTGCCGGTGGCGCTGGCGCTCCAGCAGTTGCAGCAGTTGCTGTTCTCGATGGGGGCGCTGCTCCTGATCCTGCTGGCGTTCGGCCAGTACCCGCGGCCGGCCTGGCTGCTGGCGGTCCCGGCCCTGGCGCTCCAGGCGGTGTTCAACACCGGCGTGTCGATGGCCGTCGCCCGGCTGACCGCGCGCACCCCGGACATCGCCCAGCTCATGCCGTTCGTCCTGCGCACCTGGATGTACTCCTCCGGCGTCATGTGGAGCCTGGAGAACCTGCTGAAGGGGGACCGGGTCCCGCACGCGGTGATGGTGGCGCTGGAGTACAACCCGGCGGCCGTCTACATCGACCTCATGCGGTACGCCCTGATCGACAGCTTCACCGGGGCCCACCTGCCGTCCCACGTGTGGGCGGTCGCGGCGGGCTGGGCGCTGCTGTGCGGGGTGGCCGGATTCGTGTACTTCTGGAAGGCCGAGGAGACGTACGGACGTGGCTGAGACCCTGACCTCCCCCCGCGCCGCCGCCGCGCACGGCGAGCGCGTCCCCACCGTCGTCGTGGACGACGTGCACATCACGTACACGGTCCACGGCGCCCGTACCGGCCGGGGCAGCGCGACCTCGGCGCTCAGCCGGCTCGTCTCCCGGCGCACGCACCCCGGCGCCCGCAAGGTGCACGCCGTCAAGGGCGTCAGCTTCGCCGCGTACAAGGGCGAGGCGATCGGCCTCATCGGCTCCAACGGCTCCGGCAAGTCCACGCTGCTCAAGGCGATCGCGGGCCTGCTCCCGCCGACCCGCGGCCACGTCCACACCCAGGGCCAGCCCTCGCTGCTCGGGGTGAACGCGGCGCTGATGGGCGACCTGACCGGCGAGCGCAACGTGGTGCTCGGCGGGCTCGCGATGGGCATGACGCGCGAGCAGATCCGGGCGCGCTACGACGAGATCGTCGACTTCTCCGGCATCAACGAGAAGGGCGACTTCATCTCCCTGCCGATGCGCACCTACTCCTCGGGCATGGGCGCCCGGCTCCGCTTCTCCATCGCGGCCGCCAAGAGCCACGACGTCCTCCTGATCGACGAGGCGCTGTCCACGGGCGACGCGGCGTTCCAGCGCCGCAGCAAGGACCGCATCAAGGAGCTGCGCGCCGAGGCCGGCACGGTCTTCCTGGTCAGCCACAGCAACAGGTCGATCACCGAGACCTGCGACCGTGCCCTGTGGCTGGAGGCGGGCGCCCTGCGCATGGACGGCCCGGCCAAGGACGTGGTGGCGGCGTACGAGGCGCACTGCGCGTCCGCCCCGCCCCGGAGGTGAGCGCCTGACCCGCGCCCGCCGGTACGTCGGAGGGGGCCGGCGCCTGTGACAGGCGCCGGCGCCCTCCGACGTACCCCTGCGGCTACGCGTGCGTGCGCAGCAGCGTGCGCATCGTCCGCATCGCCACCGACAGGTTGGCCAGGTCGAAGGCGTCCGAGTTCTGGATCTCCTCCAGCGTCGAACGCGACCGCGCCAGGATCGCCGCGTTCTTCTCCTCCCACGCCCGGAACCGCTCCTCCGGCAGGGCGGCCTCGTCGCCCACGCCCAGCACGTCCGCGGTGAGCGCGGCGTGGGCGGCGTACAGGTCCTCGCGGATGGAGGCGCGGGCCATGGACTGCCAGCGGTCGGCCCGCGGCAGCTCGATGATCCGGTCCATGAGCTGGGAGATCCGCAGCCGGTCCCCGAGGTCGTAGTACACCTCGGCGACCTCCAGCGGGGTCCTGCCCGTACGGTCGGCGATGGCCACGATGTCCAGCGCCGGGAAGGCGGACGAGAACCCGGCCACCCGGACCGCCAGCTCGTCCGGGACGCCCGCGGAGGTCAGCTCGTCCAGGAGCGAGTGGTACCAGTCCAGGTCGGCGCCCCGCAGGAGCTTGGGCAACTCCTCCCAGACCTGCTCGACGCCGTCGCGGAACCTCTCGATGGTCTCCGCGATGGCGACGGGCTGCGGCCGGTTGCCCAGCAGCCAGCGCGAACCGCGCTCGACCAGGCGGCGCGAGTGGAGCCGGATACGGGTCTGGACGTCGGCGGCGACCCGGTTGTCGAGCGCCTCGACGGCGTCCCACACCGAGGACAGGCCGAAGATCTCCCGTGCCGTGAACTGGGCCCGCACGATCTCCTCGATCGACGCCCCCGTCTCCTCGCGCAGCCGGTGCAGGAACGTCGAACCGGCGGTGTTGACGGTGTCGTTGACCAGCACCGTCGTGATGATCTCGCGGCGCAGCGCGTGCCCGTCGACCGCCTCGGGGAACCGCTCGCGCAGTTGGCTCGGGAAGTAGGCGTGCACCAGCTTCTGGAGGTGCGGGTCGTCCGGCAGGGTGGTGGAGATCAGCTCGTCGGCCGCCGTGATCTTGGTGTAGGCGATCAGCACGGCCAGCTCCGGCTGGCTGAGCCCCTTGCCGTTGCCCAGCAGCTCGCGGACCTGCCGGTCGGCGGGCAGGAACTCCAACGCCCGGTCGAGGGCGCCGTCCCGCTCCAGGCGCCGCATGAAGCGCTGCTGGGCGTGGAGCAGGGAGGGGGCCTGGGCGCGGGCGTTGGAGAGGGCGACGTTCTGCGCGTAGTTGTTGCGCAGGACGAGCGTGCCGACCTCGTCGGTCATCTCGGCCAGCAGCTTGTTGCGCTGCTTGACGGTCATGTCGCCGTCCCGGACCAGCCCGTTGAGCAGGATCTTGATGTTCACCTCGTGGTCGGAGGTGTCCACGCCGGCGCTGTTGTCGATCGCGTCGGTGTTGATCCGGCCGCCGTGGCGGGCGAACTCGATCCGGCCGAGCTGGGTGGCGCCGAGGTTGCCGCCCTCGCCGACCACCTTGGCCCGCAGGTCCTCGCCGTTGACGCGGATCGCGTCGTTGGCCTTGTCGCCGACGTCGGCGTTCGACTCGGAGACGGCCTTGACGTACGTGCCGATGCCGCCGTTCCACAGCAGGTCGACGGGGGCCTTGAGGATGGCCTGCATCAGCTCGGCGGGCGTCATCTTGGTGACGGACCCCTCGATGCCGAGCGCCTGGCGGACGTGCGCGTTGAGCGCGATCGACTTGGCGGTGCGCGGGTGGACGCCGCCGCCCGCGGAGAGCAGCTTCGTGTCGTAGTCCGCCCAGGAGCTGCGGGGCAGCTCGAACAGCCGCCGCCGCTCGGCGTACGAGGTCGCCGCGTCCGGGTTCGGGTCGATGAAGATGTGCCGGTGGTCGAACGCGGCGACCAGGCGGATGTGCTCGGAGAGCAGCATCCCGTTGCCGAAGACGTCGCCGGACATGTCCCCGACGCCGACGACGGTGAAGTCCTCGGTCTGGGTGTCGTGGCCCAGCTCCCGGAAGTGCCGCTTGACGGACTCCCAGGCGCCGCGGGCGGTGATGCCCATGCCCTTGTGGTCGTAGCCGGCCGATCCGCCGGAGGCGAACGCGTCCCCGAGCCAGAAGCCGTACGCGACGGCGACCTCGTTGGCGATGTCGGAGAAGCTCGCGGTGCCCTTGTCGGCGGCGACGACGAGGTAGGTGTCGTCCTCGTCGTGCCGGACGACGTCGGCGGGCGGCACGACCTCCCCGGCCACCATGTTGTCGGTGATGTCCAGGAGCGCGGAGATGAACGTGCGGTAGGCGGCGATGCCCTCGGCGAACCAGGCGTCCCGGTCCGCGGACGGGTCGGGGAGCTGCTTGGCGACGAAGCCGCCCTTGGCGCCGACCGGCACGATGACGGTGTTCTTCACCATCTGCGCCTTGACCAGGCCGAGGATCTCCGTACGGAAGTCCTCGCGCCGGTCGGACCAGCGCAGCCCGCCGCGGGCGACCTTGCCGAAGCGCAGGTGGACGCCCTCCACGCGCGGCGAGTAGACCCAGATCTCGAACGCGGGGCGGGGGGCGGGCAGGTCCGGGATGGCCTGCGGGTCGAACTTCATCGAGACGTAGGAGTGCGGAGCGCCGTCCTGCGCCGTCTGGAAGAAGTTGGTCCGCAGGGTGGCCTTGATGACGGTGAGGAAGGACCGCAGAATCCGGTCCTCGTCGAGCGAGGCGACCTGGTCCAGGGCCCCGTCCAGCTCCTCCAGGAGGCCGTCGGTCAGCTCCGTGCCCGCGCTCTGCCGGCTGGGCGACATCCGGGCCTCGAAGAGCGAGACGAGCAGCCGGGTGGTGTGGACGTTGTTGCGGAGCGTGGACTCCATGTAGTCCTGGCTGAAGGTCGATCCGGCCTGCCGCAGGTACTTGGCGTAGGCGCGCAGGACCATGGCCTGGCGCCAGGTCAGACCGGCGCCCAGGACGAGCGCGTTGAAGCCGTCGTTCTCCGCCCGCCCCTCCCAGACGGCCGCGAAGGCCTCCTGGAACCGGGCGCGGGCGTCGTCGGCGAGGTGGCCGCCGTGCCCGTCGGCCTGCGGCATCCGCAGCCCGAAGTCGTAGATCCAGGCGTGCGTGCGGTCGGAGCAGCGCAGCTCGTACGGGCGCTCGTCCACGACCTCGACGCCGAGCTGCTGGAGCGCGGGCAGGACGGCGGAGAGGGAGACCTGCTCGCCGGTGCGGTAGATCTTGAAGCGGCGCTCGCCGGGGCCCGCGCCGACCGGCTCGTACAGGCTGAGGGCGAAGTCCTGCTCGTCCTCCTTCAGCGTCTCCAGGTGGACCAGGTCGGCGACGGCGGCGCGCGGCGAGTGGTCGGCCTTGTACCCCTCGGGGAAGGAGTGGCCGTACTGCCGCTGGAGTTCGGCGGCGCGCTCCTCGCCCAGCTCGGCGGTGAGCGCCTCCTGGAAGCCGTCGGCCCAGGAGCGGGCGGCCTCGACGAGGCGGGCCTCGATGCGGTCGGCGTCCGCGTCGGTGAGGTGGGGCAGCTCGGTGCCGACCGGGACCCGGATGACGAAGTGCAGCCGGGAGAGGATCGACTCGGTGTTCCAGGCGGTGAAGTCGACGCTGGTGCCGCCCAGTTCCTCCTTGAGGATGTCGATCAACCGCAGGCGCACGCCGGTGGTGTAGCGGTCGCGCGGCAGGTAGACGATGGCGGAGTAGTAGCGCCCGTACTCGTCCTGGCGCAGGTAGAGCCGCAGCCGGCGGCGCTCCTGGAGGTAGAGGACGGAGGTGACGATGGAGCGGAGCTGGTCGACCGGCGTCTGGAAGAGCTCGTCGCGCGGGTAGGTCTCCAGGATCTGGAGCAGGTCGCGGCCGTCGTGGCTGTTGTACGAGAAGCCCGCGCCCTCCACGACCTCGGCGACCTTGCGGCGGATGACGGGCACCCGGCGCACGGACTCGGTGTAGGCGGCGGAGGAGAACAGGCCGAGGAAGCGGCGCTCGCCGACGACGTCGCCCTTGGCGTCGAACTTCTTCACGCCGACGTAGTCGAGGTAGCTGGGGCGGTGCACGGTGGCCCGGCTGTTGGCCTTCGTCAGGACCAGGAGCTTGTGCTCGCGGGCCTTGGCGCGGGCGTCGGCGGGCAGCCGGTCGAAGGACGGGCTGACCGGGTGGGCCTCGTCCTCGGTGTGGTGCGGGTCGGAGCGCAGGATGCCGAGCCCGGTGCCGGGCACGGCGGCGAGCGCGTCGCTGTCCTTCAGCTCGTACTCGCGGTACCCGAGGAAGGTGAAGTGGTCGGCGGCCAGCCAGCGCAGCAGCTCGCGGGCCTCCTCGACCTCCTCGTCGGCGAGGTCGTCGAGCGGTTCGCCGGGCAGGTCGTCCGCGATCCGCAGGGCGGCCTCGCGCATCTTGCCCCAGTCCTCGACGGTCTCGCGGACGTCGGAGAGGACGCGCAGCAGGTCGGCGGTGATCTGCTGGAGGTCGGCGCGGTCGGTCTCGCGGTCGATCTCGACGTGGATCCAGGACTCGACGAGCGCGTCGTGGGGCAGCTCGGCCCGGTCCGCCTCGGCGCTCCCGCCGCCCCGGCCGCTCGTGCCGATGCGGGGGCCCTCGGCCAGGACCTCGATGAGCTTGCCGGCGACATCGCGGCGGACGGTGACCTGGGGGTGGATCACGACGTGGATGCCGCGCCCCTGGCGGGACAGCTCGTTGGTGACGGAGTCCACGAGGAACGGCATGTCGTCGGTGACGACCTCGACCACGGAGTGGCTGCACGTCCAGCCGTTCTCCTCGACGGTCGGGGTGTGCACCCGGACGTTGGCGGTGCCCTGCGGACGGTTCTCGGCCAGCCGGTAGTGCGAGGCGGCGGCGCCGAACACGTCGACCGGGTCGCGGCCGCCGAGGTCTTCCGGAGCAGTGTGCAGGTAGTAGCGCTGGAGGTAGGCGAGCACCGCGTCCCGGCCGGGACGGGCCTCCTCGTCGGCCCCGGCCGCGACCTGCGCCCGCGGGGTGCCTCCCGGCCCACCGGCACCACCACCCGGACTGTTGTCAGCTACCTTGGCCGCCCGTGCGAGCAGCTCGGCCTTGGCTTCGTCCAGCTTGGTCTGCATGTCCTCTGGCTCCTGTCGCGCGCCGTTGCGAGACGTAGGTGAGAGAAGCGGCGTACCGCCACGACGCGGGGTTTCCGGTCCGGATCGGCGCTGTGCCGCTTCGAGAGATACCCGTCGCCGTACCGCCCGTGTTCGGCCGCCGGTTCGGGGTCGGGAGATCGCGGGTCGTCCGGGTGCGGTGGCACTCCGGGCGGCGGCCGGGGGCTTCGCTGCCCCCGAGGCGTATCGCGCTGATCACGGCACCAGGCTATCGCTCCCGTACCCCGGCCCGTCATGTGCTGCTTGTGTACAAAAGAACACACCGAACTTTGACACTACGGACAGTGCGCCGGGCCGGGACGAGGTCTTCGGGCACGGGGACACGGCGCCGCCGCGGCCGCCCCCGCCGGACGCGGCGTCAGCCGATGAGCTGGGGGATCTCCTGCACGCCGAACCAGAGCAGCTCGTGGTCCTCGGCGCCGTCCACGGTGAACCGCGCGTCCTCGTCGCCGTGGTCCGCCGCCCCCAGCGCCGCCGCGGCGGCGGCCACGTCCTCCTCCGCGTCGTCGGCGTCCACGTGCACAGCGGCCGCCTTGGCCAACGGCAGCGCGGCGGCGATCCGCACCTCGCCGAGCGAGGACGCGTCGAACCCGTGGTCGGGGTCGGCGACGGCGGCCCCGTCCGGTACGTCGACGGCGACGACGACCCGCCGCCGCACCTCGTCGGGGCTCCGGGCGATGAGCCGGAGCGAGGCGGCCGCGGCGCGGGTGAGCGCCGCGTACTCCAGCTCCTCGATGTCGTCGGACACGTACCACTCCCGCAGTCCGGGGGTCACCGCGTAGGCGGTCAGCGGTCCGGGGCCCAGCTCGCCCGCACCGTGCGCCGCTGCGAGACCGGAGAGGGCCAGGGGGACGTACACGCGCATCGCAGGCCGCTTTCGTAGAGGGAGACGCCCCCAGGATACGTGGGGGCCGCCCCCTTTCGGGTTTCGGCGACCGGGGTCCCCCGTCTACCGGAAAGGGCCCGTCACCCCCCTCCCCGCCCTTGCCGGGCAAGGGGAGCGCCACGGACAGGTGAACCCGTCCGGCCCCCGGCCACCGCCGTGAGGCCCTTGCGGCGCTGACGACCGCCCCCGTAGAAGAACCCCAACAAAAGTTACCGCCCGGTACAAGCCGGGCCCGGTCAACGGGGCGAAGAGCATGAGCATGGACAGGACGAGGCCCGCCGGCCGGCGCGACCAGCGCCGCCCGCAGTCAGTACCCGCACAGCGGCCGCGCAGGCAGCCCCACCGGCCGCCGAGGCCCCACCAATGGTTCGCCGAGCGCCTGCTCGCGGTCCTCAGCGGCCAGCGCCCGGTGCAGTGGATGCTCGGCCACACCCTCGGCGACGCCTACGACCAGCTCGCCGAACTGGCCTCCCACGCCCCCCTGACGGACGGCCGGGGCAGCCGCCCCGTCCTCCGCCACTGCCGGGGCGCCCAGCCCGCCACCGGCGTGGTGGAGGCGTTCGCCAGCATCACGGCGGGCGACCGCGTCCGGGCGATGGCCTTCCGCCTGGAACAGGGCGCCGACCAGCGCTGGCGCTGCACGGCCGTGGAACTGGGCGGCGAACGCCTCACCCCCGGCCGCGCCGGCGGCCGGTGAGCCCTGGCGGCACACGAGCGGGGCCGGGCGAGCGGAGCCGTGTCGAGCGGCGCACGGGCGGGGCCGGGGCGAGCGGCGCGCGGGCGGGGCCGGGCGAGCGGCGCGCGGGCGGAGCCGGGGCGAGCGGCGCGCGGGCGGCGGGGCTGGCCCAGCCGGTCGCGTACGGGCGGGGAGCGGGCTGTCCGGTACGCCGCACCCGCCCGGCCGCTCCGAGGGGCCGGGCGGGGGACGACGTACGCCGGGGCCTTCCGACGCACACGACTGCGGGCCTGCTCGGCGGAGGCTCCCCCGGCCTACGGGGCGGGACGGTCCCGGACGTCCCGACCCGTAGGCCACGGCGAGACCGCATCGGCGTCCGCGTCCCGCACGGCCGCGGCCCGCTCCCCGCCGCACCGCCGGGCGGCGGCGATCCTCGCGGGCGGACCGGCACCGGGGCGCCCGCGGGCGGACCGGTCCGCCCCGCACGGCTTCGAGCGACCCGCCCGCCCCTCCCCTGCGCCTCGGGCGGCCCCGGCCCCCGCTCTCCCCTCCGGGACGCGACGGGGGCCGGACACCGCGTGGTGTCCGGCCCCCGGCCGTACCGCTCGGGCGGGCCGCGGCGGAGGGGACCCTCCGCCGCCTCGCCCGCCCGCCGTGCTACTTCTTGCGGCGACGGCCCCCGCCGCTGCTCTTCTGGGCCTTGCGGCGCTCCGCGCGCGTCATGCCGTCCGGCGCAGCGGCGCGGCCGCCGTCGCCGTTCTCGAAGTCGCCCTCGACGACGCCGCCCTCCCCGTCCACCGTGGGAGCGGAGAAGTGGAGCCGGTCCGGGCGCTGCGGGGCCTCCAGGCCCTTGGCGCGGATCTCCGGACGCGGGGCGGACGCGGCGGCGCCCTCCTTGGTGAGCGAGGCGCGCTCGCCCGCGTCCTGCACCGGGACCTCCTCGACCTGCTGCTCGACCTGGACCTCCAGGTTGAACAGGTAGCCGACGGACTCCTCCTTGATGCCCTCCATCATGGCGTTGAACATGTCGAAGCCCTCGCGCTGGTACTCCACCAGCGGGTCCTTCTGCGCCATGGCCCGCAGGCCGATGCCCTCCTGGAGGTAGTCCATCTCGTAGAGGTGCTCACGCCACTTGCGGTCCAGGACCGAGAGGACCACGCGCCGCTCCAGCTCGCGCATGATCTCGGACCCGAGGGTCCTCTCGCGCTCCTCGTACTGCTCGTGGATGTCCTTCTTGACGGACTCGGCGATGAACTCGGCGGTGACGCCCGCCAGGTCCCCGGCCGCCTCCTCCAGCTCCTCGACGGTGACCTTCACCGGGTAGAGCTGCCGGAAGGCGCCCCACAGCCGGTCCAGGTCCCACTCCTCGGCGAAGCCCTCGGCGGTCTCCTGCCGGATGTAGTCGTCGATCGTGTCGTCCATGAAGTGCCGGATCTGGTCCTGGAGGTCCTCGCCCTCCAGGACGCGGCGGCGCTCGCCGTAGATGACCTCGCGCTGCCGGTTGAGCACCTCGTCGTACTTCAGGACGTTCTTGCGGGTCTCGAAGTTCTGCTGCTCGACCTGCGACTGCGCGGAGGCGATGGCGCGGGTGACCATCTTGTTCTCGATCGGGACGTCGTCGGGGACGTTCGCCATCGACATGACGCGCTCGACCATCTGGGCCTTGAACAGGCGCATCAGGTCGTCGCCCAGCGACAGGTAGAAACGGGACTCGCCGGGGTCGCCCTGACGGCCGGAGCGACCGCGCAACTGGTTGTCGATGCGGCGCGACTCGTGCCGCTCGGTGCCGAGGACGTAGAGCCCGCCCAGCTCCTTGACCTCCTCGAACTCCGCCTTCACCGCCTGCTCGGCCGCCTCCAGCGCGGCGGGCAGCGCGGCCGCCCACTCCTCGACGTTCTCCACCGGGTCCAGACCGCGCTGGCGCAGCTCCGCCTCGGCGAGGTCGTCCGGGTTGCCGCCGAGCTTGATGTCGGTGCCTCGTCCGGCCATGTTGGTGGCGACGGTGACGGCGCCCTTGCGGCCGGCCTGGGCGACGATCGTCGCCTCCCGGTCGTGCTGCTTGGCGTTGAGGACCTCGTGCTGGACGCCGCGCTTGGAGAGCTGCTGCGAGAGGTACTCGGACTTCTCGACCGAGGTGGTGCCGACCAGGATCGGCTGGCCCTTCTCGTGCTTCTCCGCGATGTCGTCGACGACCGCGGCGAACTTGGCGACCTCGGTGCGGTAGATCAGGTCCGACTGGTCGACGCGGACCATGGGCCGGTTCGTCGGGATCGGCACCACGCCGAGCTTGTAGATCTGGTGGAACTCGGCGGCCTCGGTCATCGCCGTGCCGGTCATGCCGGAGAGCTTGTCGTAGAGGCGGAAGAAGTTCTGCAGGGTGATCGTGGCGAGGGTCTGGTTCTCGTCCTTGATGTCCACCCCTTCCTTCGCCTCGATCGCCTGGTGCATCCCCTCGTTGTACCGGCGGCCGGCGAGGATACGGCCGGTGTGCTCGTCGACGATCATGACTTCGCCGTCGATGACGACGTAGTCCTTGTCCTTCTTGAACAGTTCCTTCGCCTTGATGGCGTTGTTCAGATACCCGACGAGGGGGGTGTTCACCGACTCGTACAGGTTGTCGATGCCGAGCCAGTCCTCGACCTTGGCGACGCCGGACTCGTGGATGGCCACGGTCCGCTTCTTCTCGTCGACCTCGTAGTCGCCGGTCTCCTCGATGCCCTTGAGCTGGTTGCCCGGCTCGCCCTTGGTGAGCCGCCTGACCAGCTTGGCGAAGTCCCCGTACCACTTGGTGGCCTGGTCGGCCGGGCCGGAGATGATCAGCGGCGTACGGGCCTCGTCGACGAGGATCGAGTCGACCTCGTCGACCACGGCGAAGTTGTGGCCGCGCTGGACCAGCTCGTCCTTGGACCACGCCATGTTGTCGCGGAGGTAGTCGAAGCCGAACTCGTTGTTCGTGCCGTACGTGATGTCGCAGGCGTACTGCTCGCGGCGCTGGGCCGGGGTCATGTTGGAGACGATGCAGCCGACGCTGAGCCCGAGGAACTTGTGGACCCGGCCCATCATCTCGGAGTCGCGCTCGGCGAGGTAGTCGTTGACCGTGATCAGGTGGACGCCCTTGCCGGAGAGGGCGTTGAGATACGCCGGCAGGGTGCCCACGAGGGTCTTGCCCTCACCGGTCTTCATCTCGGCCACGTAGCCGAGGTGCAGGGCGGCTCCGCCCATCATCTGTACGTCGTAGTGGCGCTGTCCGAGGACGCGCTTGGCGGCCTCGCGGACCGTGGCGAACGCCTCGGGAAGCAGGTCGTCCAGGCTCTCGCCGTCCGCGTACCGTTCCTTGTACTCGTCGGTGAGCGCCCGCAGCTCGGCGTCGGAGAGGTTGACGAAGTCCTCTTCGATGGAGCTGACCTGGTCCGCGATGCGGTGCAGTTTGCGCAGGATCTTGCCTTCGCCTGCACGCATGAGCTTGTTGAAGACGGACACTGAGGCTGGTCTCCTTGCCGGTCGGGCCTGGCACTGGGTCGTGTAATGGACTCTGGCGCGGGCACGGCAGGTGGGCCCCACCGCAACGGCCATCGTAAGCGAGGACACCACCGCGTCGGGAGGGCTGCCGCCGCGTGGACCTCGCCGCACCCTCACAGGACAACGGCGCAAGGGCGCGGAAGGTGCCGGGAAGCCCGAAAAGTGCTGACGGCTCCCCCTCCACCCGCGGGACGCCGGGGCTGCCGGACCGCCCCGGAGGCGGCGCCGACCGGCCGGTGATCTCCGTGACGGCGCGGTTCCGGGCTGTCAGTGGCGGCGTCTAGGGTTCCCCGTATGACGCCTGTGCCTCCTCCCGCAGTCGAACTCTCCGCCGATCAGGCCCGCCGCATCGCGCTGCGCGCCCAGGGCTTCCTGGGGGCCCCGGACCGGCGGGCGGGGGTGCCGGGGGTGCTGCGCCACCTCGGGGCCGTCCAGTTGGACACGATCTCGGTGCTGGCGCGCTCGCACGAGCTGATCCCCTACGCGCGGCTCGGCGCGGTGGGCCGCCGCGCGGTGGAGGACGCCTACTGGTCGGGCGGCCGGGCCTTCGAGTACTGGTCGCACGCCGCGTGCGTGCTGCCCGTCGAGGAGTGGCCGCACTTCGCGTTCCGCCGCCGCGCCTACCGCTCCCGCCCGCACTGGCACCACGACCTGCCCACCGGCGTGTACGACACGGTGATCAAGCAGTTGCGCGACGAGGGCCCGCTGACGGCGACCGAGCTGGGCGGCGCGAAGAACGGCGGCGAGTGGTGGGACTGGTCGGCGTCCAAGGTCGCCGTCGAACGGGCCCTGATGTACGGCGAGGTGGTGTGCACCGAGCGGCGCGGCTGGAAGCGGGTCTACGACCTCGCCGAGCGGGCCATTCCGGACGCCCTGCTCCACGACGAGTTGAGCGACGCCGAGTGCCGGCGGCGGCTGGTCGCGCTGGCCGGCCGGTCGCTGGGCGTCGGCACCCGCGGCGACATCGCGGACTACCACCGGCTCAGGGCCGAGGAGTTCGACGCCGTGGTGGCGGACTCGGGGCTGGTGCCGGTGACGGTGGAGGGCTGGTCCAGGCCGGCCTGGGCGGACCCGGCGGCCCTGGCCCAGGAGCCTCGCGGCCGCCACCGCACGACGCTGCTGTCCCCGTTCGACTCCCTGATCTGGGAGCGGGCGCGCACGGAGCGGATCTTCGACTTCACCCACCGGCTGGAGGCCTACGTCCCCAAGCAGAAGCGGATCCACGGCTATTTCGCGATGCCCCTGCTGGCCGGCGGGAAGCTGCGGGGCCGGGTCGATCCGGCACGCGAGGGCGCCACCCTGGTCGCCCGGCAGGCGTCCCTGGACGGCCCCCGGGCGGTGGCCTCGATGGCACAGGCGCTGGTGGAGGCGGCGAGCTGGGTGGGGTGCACCGGCATCCGGCTGGAGCGGGTCGACGCCCCCGAGCTGCGCGAGCCGCTCCGGGCGGAGATCGACCGGGCGCTGCGGGCGCACCCTGCCCCGGCGTCCGCGGGAGCGGCCGGAACGGCTATCTGATCTCCAGGATCTTCTCGCGCATGGCATAGACCACGGCTTCCATCCGGGAGTGGAGCTGCAGTTTCTCCAGGATGTTGCGTACGTGGTTCTTCACCGTGTTCTCGGAGATGAACAGGCCCTTGGCGATGTCGCGGTTGTTCATTCCCGTCGCCACGAGTTTCAGCACTTCCAGCTCCCGTTCGGTGAGCCGGGGTGCGGGGACGAGCCGCCGCTCGTCGGTGCGCTGGATCATCGACTTGAATTCGGTGAGCAGCTTGGAGGCCATGGAAGGGCTGATCTGGGACTGCCCGTCGGCGACCGCGCGAATGGCGGTGGCCACTTCGTCGGTGGAGATCTCCTTGAGCAGATATCCGGTGGCGCCGGCCTTGATCGCGTCGTAGAGGTCCGCTTCCTCGTCGCTGATCGTCAGCATGATGATCTTCGCGCTGGGGGCTACCTCTTTGATGGAGGTGCAGGCCTCGATCCCGCCGCGCCGGGGCATCCGGACATCCATCAGGACGATGTCGGGGAGCAGGTCCGCGGCCTTGTCGACCGCCTCCGCGCCGTCTCCGGCCTCCCCGACGACCTGGATGTCCTCCTCCTGGGCGAGGACGATCTCCAGGCCCCTGCGGAAGAGCGCGTGGTCGTCGACCACGAGGACCCGGATGGGCTCCTTGCGTGCGGAGCCGTCCGCGCCCGCGCCGGTGAACCCACCGGCGCCGTCGGAGCCGCGCGCACCGCGCGCGGGCCCGAAGGTGTCCGCCATCGTCTCTCCCCCTGAAGGCCACGGCCTGAAGTCTCGGTCGTACGCCAACGGCGTTTCGCGCAACACCCGTTGGCTCGGGCCGCCATGATTCCATGCCCGGACGTCACGGTGGTGGTCCCGCGTGCGCGGGCGAGTGCCCCCGGTGGCGCGAAACCGCTCCGGGGGCGCTCCGACGGCGTGGCGTCAGCTTGCGAGCGCGCCGCCCGCGCCGCCCGCCTCGTCCGCGGCGAGGGGGTCGGTCCTCAGGTGGATGACGCCGTAGTCGTAGCCGTGCCGCCGGTAGACGACGCTGGGCTCCTTCGTCTCGGCGTCGACGAACAAGTAGAAGTCGTGCCCGACGAGTTCCATCTCGTAGAGCGCCTGATCGAGCGCCATCGGTGCGGCGGTGTGGGTCTTCTCGCGCATCACGAGAGGCCCGTCGCCCTGCACCTCCAGGGAGCCGATCTTCTTGGTGGGGACGGTCTCCGGCGACTGCTCGCCGACCAGCTCGCCGTCCTCGTCGAACGAGGCGACGCCGGGCACCACGTCCCCGACCTCGGCCGCCGACAGACGGCCGTTGCCCCGGCGGCTGTAGCGCTTGTCGTGCTGCTTGCGCAGCCGCGCCTCCAGCTTGCCGGTGGCCAGATCGAGCGCTGCGTAGGGGTCGCCCGCCGCCGCTTCCGCCCGGATGACCGGCCCCCGCGAGCGGAGCGTGATCTCCACCCGGTCGGAACGATCGGCCTGACGGGGATTCGGCTCCTTGGACACCTCGACGTCGAGGCTGATCACCTTGCCGTCGAACTTCTGGATCTTGTCCAGCTTCAGCTTCTCGGCCACGTGCTTCCGGAACCGCTCGGGCACCTCGGTCTTGCGGCCCTTGACGACGATGTCCACGCAGAACTCCGTTCCCGGATAGCCCCGCTCAACGGCGGAGCGTCTCCCTTTTGCACCAAGCCCCGGTGATCACCAGGGCCTCGGACTC
The DNA here is from genome assembly GCF_055588985.1 of Streptomyces sp. NPDC041970. NCBI lineage: Bacteria > Bacillati > Actinomycetota > Actinomycetes > Kitasatosporales > Streptomycetaceae > Streptomyces > Streptomyces sp. NPDC041970. The sequence continues at coordinate 12,650 of NZ_JBVJCD010000013.1, read as the reverse complement.
GGTGGCTTTCGCCTCCTCCTCCCCCGCCGGACGGGTCGTAACCCCACCCGACTCGCGCTTCTCCAACGGTGGGACACCTGCCCGAAACCCGGTGGTGCATTCATCGAGGACCGGCATTCACCATTCCTCACAACCGAACATAGCCTGCACACCGGGGTCTCGGCACCCGCTACCGGCACGTACCTCCGTTCGCGGGCCAATGCCCTCTCATCACCTGCAACGACGCGCGTTCCCGGTCAGTTCCGGTTCATTTCGAAGGCGGACGGAGAGGCCGCGACGACGGCCGCCGGCCACGCTCCGTGCCCGCCCGGTGGCGACACGCGGCCCAGCCCCTCCGCGACGGCGCGCGCCGCCTCCGCCAGCGTCGAGCCGGTCGTCATCAGATCGTCCACGAGGACCACCCTGCCGCGGCCGAGCAGCCGCTCGCCTCCCGCGGCGAACTCCAGGGCTCCGGCCAGGTTCGCCCGCCGCTGCCGGGCTCCCAGGCCCGACTGGTCCGCGACCGCGCGCCGCTGCCGCAGCACCGGGACCATCCGCGCGGGCCGCCCGGTGCGCCGCAGCTCCCGTGCGGCGGCCCGCGCCATCCTGCGCACCGGATCGTGGCCGCGCGCCGCGGTGGCCGACCGCGCGGAGGGCACGGGGACCAGCAGCAGGGCGTCCGCACCGCCCGACCGCCCCGCCACCGCCCGTACGGAGCCCGCCAGGGCCCGCCCCAGCGGTCCCGCGAGCCCCAGCGCCCCCCGCTCCTTGTGGGCCAGCAGGACCGCGCGTACGGCGTTCTCGTAGGGCGCCGCCGCGTACACCAGGGGGAGGCCCGGAGGGCGCGGCGACGGCCGCACACGGCGGGCCGGGGCGGCGAGCAGGGCGGCCCGGCACACCGCGCACAGCTCGGAGCGCGGACTGCCGCAGCCCACGCAGGCGACCGGCAGGACCAGCCCGGACAGCTCCCGCCACGCGCCCCGCATGGGACCACTGTGGCGTCCCGGCGCGCACCGGGCCACCCCTGTGGACAACCGGCCGGCCAGGGCCTGGGTCAGCCAGGGCCTGGATGAGCCGGGGTCTGGGTCAGCCGGGGCCTGGGTCAGCCGGGGCCTGGGTCAGCCGGGGCCTGGGTCAGCCGGGGTAGACCAGCGAGGTGCCCTGCTTGAGGACCGTCTGCCAGTTGTCCCCCGGAGAGAGCTTCACGATGCCGTCCCCCACGGTTTCCGCCATCAGGGGAAGCAGCTCGTCGTCGGCCGCGGCGACCGACTGGACCTGGTTGACGCCGGGGAGGGCCCCCGAGGCCGACGTGGAACCGTCCGCCTGGACGTACCGCACCTGTCGGACGCCGCCCTCCTCCTTGCCGACCACGACCAGGCGGCTGCGGCCCGACCAGGAGATGGCCGTCACGTCCGTGAGCTGCGGCGCGGCCTGGCGCAGATCCTCGACCGAGATCCTCGGCGCCGCCGTCGACCCGCGGCGCTCGACCCGGCCTATCTTCAGCGTCGTACGCCCGTCCTCGGTCAGCAGCAGCGCGATCCGCACGCCGTCCGCCGACATGCGCAGCTCCTCGATCCGGCTGCCGCGCAGGTCCGGGACCCGGACCTCCTGCGGCTCGCCCACCCCCCCGGCCAGCCGGAGCAGCCGGGGCCCGGCCGGGTCGCGGTCGGCGATCCACAGGTCCCCGCGCCCGTCCCAGCTCGGCGACGACAGCCCGTCCGCGCCCTTCTTCGCCGCGCTGGTGACCAGCGGCGGGGCCAGCTCGCCCACCGCCTCCAGAGAGGCCACGTACAGGTTCCGCCCGTCGGCGGAGACCGCGGCCGCCCGCTCCTCGTTGCGGGCGACGCCGACCGAGCCCATCGGCACCGCGCCCACGCCGAGGGCGCCGGTCACCGGCTCGGGCGTGCCGCTGCCCTCGGTGGCGCCGGGTATCCGCTCCACCTGCCCCTTGTCGTTGATGAAGTACTGGCTGTCGGGGCCGCCGGAGCCGCTGTCGGCGGAGAACTCCGCCGCGTCGTCGGCGTCCAGCGCGCAGAGCCTGCCCCGGCCGCCCTCCAGCTCCACCCGCTCGACCCGCGCCGAGGTGACGTCCCGGAGCGTGTGGAGCACCTGGGCGGCCATCATCCGGCAGGCCCCCCGGCCCACCTTGTCGGCCTTCCGGTTGAGCGGCACCCTCAGGACGTTCTTGTCGTCCGGCGGCAGCCCGATGGTGCCCTCGCGCAGCGCGGTCCCCGCCGGGAACCGGGAGTCCACCACCGGCCGCAGCCAGTCCGTGGGCCCGGCCAGCAGCGTCCTGACGGTCTGCGTGACGGTGTCCATGCGGGTGACCGGGTCCGTCCGGTTGCGTACGTAGACGGGGTCCGCGACGAGCGTCGGCCGCCCGTTCGTCCGCCCGGCGGCGAAGTAGTACGTGTTCACGGAGCGGTAGAGGCGCTTGAAGTCGGACTGGCCGAGGACCAGGCCGTCCGGCACGGCGTCGATGCGCCACTCCTGCCGGCCCTCCGCCCCCTTCTCCAGCACGAGGTGGAGGGTCTGGGAGTAGTCGGTGGGCGCGAGCGGCTGGTAGGAGCTCTGGGCGTCGACCGCCGCCACCTTCTCCCCGGTCAGCGTGTACGTCGTCTCGGTGGCCTGGGCCCGGCCGCCCTCGTCGCGGAGCAGGGGGCCGCTGCGGTTGGGGGCCTGGGCGAGCACGGTGGTGCCCGCGTTCGGCCGCCACGTCCGCGCGGCGCCGGCGCTCAGGTACTTGCGGGTGGTGGCGAACGCGGGGTCGTCGCTCGTCATCGACTCCAGGAAGCCGTCGACGATCTCGCTGGGCGGCGCGCCCTCACGCGGGGCCACCGCGTACACCTGCACCTGGGAGTCGCCCGGCTGCGAGGCGTCGACCGCCTTCACGTCCCCGGTCACCGGCATCGAGCCGCATCCGGCCAGCACCACGACGCCGCAGCCGAGCAGCGCGGACATCCGCACCGCGCGCCGGCGGCCGCCCCGAGAGCGGTCAGTACCCACGAGTGGAGTCCTCCTGGTCGGATGGGTGTACGCCGTCGCCCGCGTACCCCCCGGAACCCTCCGGGGCCTGACGCGCCACGACGCGCGCCCCGTTGCCGGGCAGGGCCGCGGGGTGCGCCGTCGCCGGGGCGGCGGCCCGCGGGGCGGGGCCCCGGCCGGGCAGCGGCGAGCGGTCGCCGGCGCCGGGCTGGCTGGGGACGGACGGAAGGCGGTGGTGGTCGTCGGGGCGCGCCGCCCCGTCGCGCTCCCGCTCCTCCCGGTTGCGCCGGGAGTCCTCCGGCTCCAGCGGTATCGGCGAGCCCCGCAGCGGCTCGTCCGCCGTGCGCGGCAGGGTCAGCCGGAACTGCGAACCGCCGCCCGGCTCCCCCCACGCCTGGAGCCAACCGCCGTGCAGCCGGGCGTCCTCGACGGCGATGGAGAGGCCGAGGCCCGTCCCGCCGGTCGTCCGGGCCCGCGCGGGGTCGGCGCGCCAGAACCGGTTGAAGACACGGGTCGCCTCGCCGGGCTTGAGCCCGACCCCGTAGTCCCGTACGGCCACGGCGACCGCGCCCTGGGCCACGCCCATCCGCACCACGACGTCCCGGCCCTCGCCGTGCTCGACGGCGTTGACCACGAGGTTGCGCAGCACCCGCTCGACACGGCGGGGGTCGGCCTCGGCTATCACCGGCTGCTCGTTGCCGACGACCAGGATGCGGCTGCCCTTGCGCTCGGCGAGCGGCTCGGCGCCGCCGATCACCCGGTGCACCACGGTCCGCAGGTCTATCGGCTCGGCCTCCAGGGCGGCCGCGCCGGCGTCGAAGCGGCTGATCTCCAGGAGATCGGAGAGCAGCGACTCGAACCGGTCGAGCTGGTCGCCCAGGAGTTCGGCGGACCGTGCGGTGACGGGGTCGAAGTCGGCCCGCGCCTCGTGGATGACGTCGGCGGCCATCCGCACGGTGGTGAGCGGGGTCCGCAGCTCGTGCGAGACGTCGGAGACGAAGCGCCGCTGCATCCGGGAGAGCTCCTCCAACTGCTGGATCTTGAGCTGGAGGTTCTGCGCCATCTTGTTGAAGGCCTCGCCGAGCCGGGCGATGTCGTCCTCGCCGGTGACCTTCATCCGCTCCTGGAGCCTGCCCGCGGAGAGCCGCTCGGCGATGCCGGCCGCCATCCGCACCGGGGTGACGACCTGCCGCACCACGAACCAGGCGATGGCGCCCAGCAGCACGACGACGAACAGCCCGGCGGTCGCCAGGGTCGTCTTGACCAGCGTCAGGGACTTCTCCTCCTGCGTGAGCGGGAAGAGGTAGTACAGCTCGTAGGGGTGCTGGTCGACGTCGTAGAGGCGCTTGCCGACCACGAGCCCCGGCTGCGACTCCTTGCCGTAGGAGTACCGGATCAGGGAGTACGTCTGGAACGCCCCCTGGCCCTTGCCGACGTCCCGGCGCAGCCGTTCGGGCACGCTGGAGGCCTCGACGCTGCCGGAGCCGCGCGGGGCACGGCTGCTCGCGCCCTCGGTGGCGGAGTCCGCGCTGAGCGCCACCACGTTGAACGCGTTCTTGCCGCCGCTGGCGAGCTGGTCGACCAGCTCGGTGCGCCACGAGGCGCTGCCGGTCATGCCGTCGGCGCCCTCCTCCCCCCGGCCGTCCGGCGTGAGGGGGGCGTTCGCCTTCTCCTGGGCCGCGGCGAAACCGCCGGCGGCCTGGGTCTGGGCGGCCTTGCCCTTCGCGTCGAGCAGGCCGTTGCGCACCTGGCCGATCACGACGAACCCGAGCAGCAGCACGACGGCCATCGACATCAGCAGCGTGCCCGCGACGACGCGGAGCTGGAGGTTGCGCCGCCACAGCCGGACGGCGGGAAGCAGCGGTCGGCGCACCCACCGCATCAACAGCCGCGGCACGGGCCCGCCGGGCGTCCGGTCCTCGAACAACCGGCCGCCCCGCAGGAAACGGTTCACGCGCGATGCCTTCCGTCCCGAACCGGCAGCCCGCTCCGTACGGGCCCCCGGCTGTCCGGGCCCCGGAGCGGCGCTGCCTCGGGCCACCTCAGCTCGGTCCGGCCTTGTAGCCGACGCCTCGGACCGTCACCACGATCTCCGGCCGCTCCGGGTCCTTCTCGACCTTGGAACGCAGACGCTGCACGTGCACGTTCACCAGGCGGGTGTCGGCCGCGTGGCGGTAGCCCCACACCTGCTCCAGCAGGACCTCACGGGTGAAGACCTGCCACGGCTTGCGGGCGAGCGCGACCAGCAGATCGAACTCCAGCGGCGTCAGGGCTATGGACTGCCCCTCCCGCTTGACGGAGTGGCCGGCCACGTCGATGACCAGGTCACCGATGGTCAACTGCTCCGGGGCGGGTTCTTCGGAACGCCGCAGGCGTGCCCTGATCCGAGCGACCAACTCCTTGGGTTTGAACGGCTTGACGATGTAGTCGTCGGCGCCCGACTCCAGGCCGACCACGACATCGACGGTGTCGCTCTTGGCAGTGAGCATGACGATCGGCACACCGGACTCGGCCCTGATCAGCCTGCACACCTCGATGCCGTCCCTTCCGGGCAGCATGAGGTCGAGCAGCACCAGGTCCGGCTTGGCCTCACGAAATGCGGCCAGTGCCTTGTCGCCGTCCGCTACGAACGACGGTTCGAAACCTTCTCCCCGCAACACGATGCCGAGCATCTCGGCCAGTGCGGTGTCGTCGTCGACGACAAGGACGCGTCCCTTCATAATCGACATCATCCCATTAGCCAATCGTTACCTGCGATGACCTGGCGCACAGCTCCGCCAGTCCGGCCCCCGTGACCGGGGAAACGACCCCCTCCTCGGTGACGATCGCCGTGATCAGTTCCGGCGGCGTGATGTCGAAGGCCGGGTTGTACGCCGGGGCTCCGGGGGGTGCGACGACCATTCCGCCCCCGCCGCCCGCCGATACTCCCCGAGGCGGTGTGAACTCCGTCACTTCCTGCTCGGGACGCTGCTCGACGACGATCGAAGCGCCGTCCGGGGTCCCCAGATCCACGGTGGTCGTCGGCGCCACCACGATGAACGGCACATGGTGGTACTTGGCGAGCACGGCCAGGGGATAGCTCCCCACCTTGTTGGCCGCCGAGCCGTCCGCGGCGATGCGGTCCGCCCCGATGAGCACGGCGTCCACCTCCCCCGCGGCGAACAGGGAGCCCGCCGCGTTGTCCGTGAGCAGGCTGTACGGCAGCCCGTTGCGCGCCGCCTCGTACGCGGTCAGCCGCGCCCCCTGGAGCAGCGGCCGCGTCTCGTCCACCCACAGCCGTCGCAGCCGCCCCTGCCGGTGCACCCGCAACGCCACGGCGAACGCCGTCCCCTCGCCCCCGGAGACCAGCGCCCCGGTGTTGCAGTGGGTCAGCAGCCGGTGCCCGCCGCCGGGCAGCAACTCCGCCAGCAGCGCCGCCCCGTGCTCCGCCATACGCACGCTGGCCTGCGCGTCCTCCTCGTGCAGAGCCCGCGCCTCGGCCAGCGCCGCCGCGGCGGCCCCCTCGTCGCCCGCCCCCTTCCCGGCGGCCGCCCGATGGGCCGCCGCCACCCGCCGCACCCCGTAACCGAGGTTCACGGCGGTGGGCCGCGCCTCCTCCAGCAGTACGGCGGCCTCCGCCACGTCGTGGCCCCGCGCCGCGGCGAGCGCCACCCCGTACCCCCCGGCGATCCCGAGCAGCGGAGCCCCGCGCACCGCCAGCGTCCGGATCGCCCGCACCAGCGCGGGGACGTCGCCGCACACCAACTCGACCTCCTCGGCGGGCAGCCGCGTCTGGTCGAGGAGCACCAGCGCGGGGCCGCCCGGAGGCTCGTCCCAACGGAGTACCGAAAGCGGGGGCGGCTCGGCGCCCACCGGTGATCGCGCGTCCTGTTCAGCCATCCGCCCAGTCTGCCCGGTGCGCCGCCCGCGCATGAGGGGGCGAAGGAGACGGAGCGGCTGGTCCCCGTCCGGCGGGCGCGTGGCACGATGGCTGCCAACCTGCCGCACCGATGAGCGGACAGGACGGTGAAGGAGCGAGAATGAACGACTCTCCGGGCTGGGCGTCGCCCGGATCTGCCCCCTCCGACGGCAAGGAGGCGGCGATTCCCCGCCCCTCCGGCCCCCAGGACGGAAGCGGCCCGACAGGACAGTGGTCCGCCGAGCAGCCGCCGCCCGGGCAGTGGTCCCCACCGAGCACCCCCGGCAGCGGCCCCGGAACACCGCCGCCCGCCCCCGGACCGGGCGGCGGCCCGCACCGCCAGGGCTGGGCGGTGCCCCCGCCGGCCGCGAAGCCCGGTGTCATCCCCCTGCGCCCTCTGAGCCTCGGGGAGATCCTGGACGGCTCGGTGTCCGCCCTGCGCGCCCACTGGCGCACCGCGCTCGGCTTCAGCCTCGCGGTCTCCGTGATCACGCAGATCGCCGTCATCCTCCTGCAGCGCTACCTCCTTCCGAAGCCGACCACCGTCGACCCCAACGCCACCGGCGGTGAAGCCCTCCGCCAGGCCTCGGAGTCCGCCCGGTCCACGTTGTTCGCCCTCGCCCCCATCTCGCTGCTCACGATGATCGCCACGCTCTTCACCGCGTCCCTCGTGACCGTGCTGATCAGCCGCTCGGTGCTGGGACGCCCCGCCACTCTCTCCGACGCCTGGGCCGAAGCCCGCCCCCGCGTCCTCCCGCTGATCGGGCTGACCCTGCTGCTCGCCGCGATCACGGCCGTGATCATGACCGTGGGCGTCGGACCCGGCCTCCTGCTGGGCTCCGAGGCCGGGGCGGCGCTCGCCGTCCTCGGCTTCACCGCCGCCTGCGTCGTCCTCCTCTGGCTCCAGGTCAGCTTCACCCTCGCCGCCCCCGCCCTCATGCTGGAGCGGCAGGGCATCGTCGCCGCGCTGCGCAGGTCGGCCAAGCTGGTCCGCGGCGCCTGGTGGCGCACCTTCGGCATCCTGGCGCTGACCTATCTCCTGGCCTTTCTGCTGGCGTCCCTGATCTCCATCCCGTTCGGCGTCCTCGCGGTGATCGCCGACGGAACCGACGTCAGCGAGTTCCTCAGCAGCGCCGGCCCCTCCCTGAGCTGGCCCTCCCTGATCGTCTCGGGCATCGGCGAAGTGCTCGTCTCGACGCTGCTCTACCCCTTCGTCGCGGGCGTGATGGCCCTCCTCTACGTGGACCAGCGCATCCGCCGCGAAGCCCTGGACCTTGACCTGGCACGGGCCGCGGGCCTGCCCGGCTACGACGCCGACACCCCTGGGAGCTGATGCGGTGTCGGGGGCGGGGGGCGCCACAGCAGCATCCGGCACGGCCGCAGCGGGCGACATACCCGTGGACATCCCACGGGTCCCCGCGCGGGAGGCGGCCGAGAGCGAGCTGTCCGAGCCGATGTACCACGAGCACGAACCGAACGCCCTGCAACGCGCCCTGGACCGCTTCTGGGACTGGGTCGCGGGTGTGTTCGACGCCGCCGCGAGCGCGGCTCCCGGCGGCCCGATCGGAGTCGTGATCCTGGCCGTCGTCCTCGTCGGCCTGGCCGCGGCCCTCTGGTGGCGGCTCGGCACCCCGCAACGATCCTCCAGGCCGTCCGACACGCTCTTCGACGGCGACGGCCCCCGCAGCGCGGCCCAGCACCGCGCTGCGGCCGAGGCCCACGCCGTGGCTCTGCGCTGGACCGAAGCCGTCCAGGAAGGGATGCGCGCCATCGTCCGGTCGCTGGAGGAACGGGCCCTGCTCGACCCCCGCCCCGGCCGCACCGCGGACGAAGCGGCGGCCGAGGCGGGCCGCGCCCTGCCCGGCCACGCCACCCGGCTCCGGGCCGCCGCCCGCACTTTCGACGACGTCACATACGGCGGCCGCGCCGGGGACCGGCCGACGTACCTGTCCCTGCGCTCCCTCGACCTCGAGCTGGACACGGTGAAGCCCCTGGTGACCGGCGTTTCCGGGGGCGCCGCCGGATGACCGCCGCTGTCACCCCCTCCCCCACCTCGTTGGCGGCTCCCCCACATCAGACCTGGGTGCGCGTCCGAGGCGTCCTGCTCGTCGTCCTCGTCCTCGTCGTCGCGGGCATCGCGTTCGCCGCCGTACGCTCCGGCGGCAACGACGGCCGGCTCGACCCCCGCTCCGCCGGCCCGCAGGGCAGCCGCGCCGTGGCCGAACTCCTCAAGGCGCGCGGCGTATCCGTCACCGTCGCCACCACTCTCGCCGAAGCCACCGCCGCGACCGGCCCCGACACCACGCTCCTGGTCGCCGGCCCCAACCTCCTCACGCCCTCGCAGCAGCGCCGCCTGCACGCGACCGCCTCCGCCGCCTCCGGGCGCACGCTGCTGCTGGCTCCGGGCCCCCGAGCCGTGACCCACCTGGCGCCCGGCGTACGCGCCGAGCCGCACCGCCCGGTGAGCGCCCTGCCCCCGTCCTGCGCGCTGCCGGCCGCCCGCACCGCCGGCACAGCGGACATGGGAGGCATCCGCTACGCGACGCGGAGCACCAGCGCCGTCACCTGCTACCCGAGCGACGGTCTGCCCAGTCTGGTCGTCCTCCCGGCACGGGGCGGCGGCGACACCGTCGTCCTCGGCTCCCCCGACCTCCTCCACAACGAACGACTCGACCAGCAGGGCAACGCCTCGCTCGCTCTCCAACTCCTCGGCTCCCGCCCTCATCTCGTCTGGTACCTCCCCTCTCTCACCGACCCGTCGGCCGGGGCCGACGACGCTTCCGACAGCGATGACGAACAACGGGCGGACGGGCAGGGGGACGACGAGAGCAGCTTCCTCGACCTGATCCCCGCGGGCTGGCTGTGGGGAACGCTGCAACTCGCCCTCGCCGCGGTCCTGGCCGCGATCTGGCGGGCCCGTCGACTCGGCCCTCTGGTGACGGAACGGCTGCCGGTGGCCATCCGCGCGTCGGAGTCCGCCGAGGGCCGCGCCCGGCTCTACCGCAAGATCAACGCCCGCGACCGGGCCGCCGACGCACTCCGGGCCTCCACCCGCGCCCGCGTCGCGTCCCTCACCGGCGTCCCCGCGCGTGACGCCCATTCCTCCGCTGCTCTCCTCCCTGCCGTGTCCGCACGCGTCACCACGCCGGGCCATGACATCGGCACCCTGCTCTTCGGCCCGGCTCCCGCCACCGACTCGGCCCTGGTCCTCCTCGCCGACCAACTCGACGCCCTCGAAAGAGAGGTACGCACTTCATGAGCGCCCCGACCCCCGAGCCGGCCGATCCCACGGCGGCGTCCACCGGTCCTGCGGCTCCCGTGGAATCGGGGCCGTCCGACAGCGCCCGCGCGTCCCTGGAGTCCCTGCGCTCCGAGATCGCCAAGGCCGTCGTCGGTCAGGACCCCGCCGTCACGGGACTCGTCGTGGCCCTTCTGTGCCGGGGCCACGTGCTGCTGGAGGGCGTACCGGGAGTGGCCAAGACCCTGCTGGTCCGCGCGCTCGCCGCCTCGCTCGACCTGGACACCAAGCGCGTCCAGTTCACCCCCGATCTGATGCCGAGCGACGTCACGGGCTCGCTGGTCTACGACGCGCGCACCGCCGAGTTCTCCTTCCAGCCCGGTCCCGTCTTCACCAACCTGCTGCTCGCCGACGAGATCAACCGCACTCCCCCCAAGACCCAGTCCTCCCTCCTGGAGGCCATGGAGGAGCGACAGGTCACCGTCGATGGAACATCCCGCCCGCTGCCGGACCCCTTTCTCGTCGCCGCGACGCAGAACCCCGTCGAGTACGAGGGCACCTATCCCCTGCCCGAGGCGCAACTGGACCGTTTCCTACTGAAGTTGACGGTGCCCCTTCCGTCTCGTCAGCACGAGATCGACGTCCTCACCCGACACGTCGGCGGTTTCGACCCGCGCGATCTGAAGGCCGCGGGCATACGCCCCGTCGCGGGAGCAGCCGACCTGGAAGCGGCCCGTGACGCCGTGGCGAAGACGACCGTCTCCCCTGAGATCACCGGCTATGTCGTGGATATCTGCCGTGCCACGCGTGATTCCCCCTCACTCGCCCTCGGCGTCTCCCCCCGAGGCGCCACCGCACTGCTGTCGACCGCACGCGCCTGGGCCTGGCTCACCGGCCGGGACTACGTCATCCCGGACGATGTGAAGGCCCTCGCGCTTCCTACGCTCCGTCATCGCATCCACCTGCGGCCCGAGGCGGAAATGGAGGGAGTCACAACCGACTCCGTCATCGCCTCGGTGCTCGCCCACGTCCCCGTACCCCGGTGAGGCGGTGACCATGGCCCTCACCGGACGTACCGCGCTGCTGGCCGCCTTGGGATCACTCCCCGTAGGCATCTTCACTCCGAGTTGGACCGGGATGCTGGCGGTCAACGCTCCCCTCTCACTGGCGATTCTGTGCGACTACGCCCTGGCAGCGCCAGTGCGCACGCTCCGTTTCACTCGAACCGGCGATACATCTGTTCGACTCGGTGACGCGGCAGAAGTGCGACTCACCGTGACCAATAGCTCGGGCCGACGTCTTCGCGCCCAACTGCGGGACGCCTGGCCGCCCAGCAGTTGGCCCGCGGGCGAGGACCGGCCTGCCTCGCGCCACGCGGTGACGGTTCCGGCCGGCGAACAGCGCCGCCTGGTCACCGTTCTGCGTCCCACCCGGCGCGGCGATCGCCGGGCCGACCGGATCACCGTCCGGTCCTTCGGCCCGTTGGGCCTTGCCGCGCGGCAGGGGCAGCATCGAGCCCCGTGGACTGTGCGGGTCCTGCCGCCGTTCACCAGCCGCAAGCACCTGCCGTCCAGGCTCGCCCGGCTTCGGGAACTCGACGGCCGCACGAGCGTCCTCACCCGTGGCGAGGGCACGGAGTTCGACAGCCTGCGCGCTTACGTTCCGGGGGACGACACCCGTTCCATCGACTGGCGGGCCACCGCGCGCCAGACCGCGGTCGCGGTCCGGACCTGGCGTCCCGAACGAGACCGCCATCTTCTGGTCGTCCTCGACAACGGGCGCACGTCCGCGGGCCGGGTGGGGGACGTTCCCCGGCTCGACGCCGCGATGGACGCCACGCTCCTGCTCACAGCACTCGCGACGCGAGCCGGGGACCGCGTGGGCCTTCTCGCCTACGACCGCCGGGTCCGAGCCCAAGTGCAGGGCCGAACAGCGACGGGCGACGTCCTGGCGGCCGTCGTGGAGTCCTTGGCAACCCTGGAGCCGGAGCTCGTCGAGACGGACGCCCATGGGCTCAGCACGGCGGCCCTCACCGCCGCACCGCGTGGTTCGCTGATCGTCCTTCTCACCACTCTGGAGGCCGCCCCCATCGAGGAGGGCCTCCTTACGGTGCTGCCTCAGCTCACCCGGCGCCACACCGTTCTCCTGGCCGCCGTATCCGACCCCCGTATCGAGGAGATGGCCGAGGGGCGGGGAACGGCGGAGGCGGTGTACGCGGCCGCCGCCGCCCGCCAGGCCCAGGCCGACCGACGGCGTACGGCCGACAGGCTCCGGCGCCACGGTGTCACCGTCGTCGATGCCGCTCCAGACGCTCTCGCTCCCGCGCTGGCCGACGCGTATCTGGCGCTGAAAGCCGCAGGCCGGCTCTGAATGCGGAGCGGGGCGGCAGCGCGGCACTTCACCGCCTGCCGTGTGGCCGACCCGTGCACCACCTCGTGAGAGGCAACGTGTCCGGAACGCAGAAAAGCCCCGTGCCAATGGCACGGGGCTTTCCCGGAAAAATTGTTCGGCGGCGTCCTACTCTCCCACAGGGTCCCCCCTGCAGTACCA